>JAABRC010000015.1 GCA_011391115.1 Candidatus Egaibacter danicus
TCTTGCAGGCAAATGGTGTCTAACCCCCCTGAGCCGCTTCGCGTCTCCCCCCCTGGCAGAGGGGGCACACCCAGTGGCCCGGCGGAGTCGGCTCCACGGGTGTCGCTGGTTGCTTGAATCGCGATGGCGTTGGGAGGGAACAAGCGCTCGGGTTGCAGCTTTTCGCAACCCAGGCTGACCACCATCACCTCGCCGCCAAAGTTGGGGTTCAGGCTGATGTTGCGCAGCGTGCGAATGGGGATTTCTGCACCCGGCGCATCAATCGCCACACCGCAGCCGTAGCCATGCTCCAACGCCACCACGTCGTCCACGTTGGGGAACTTGGGCAACAGCTCGGCCTTGATGCGCTGCACGGCGAAGTCGGTCACGCCCGCTACGCACTGCACGGTTTGTGTGATGGCCAGAATGTTGCGCGTGCCCACCGAGCCGTTGGCATTGCGGTAGCCCTCAAAGGTGTAGCCCTCCAGCGGCGGCTGTGGCGCGGGTTTGACAGTTGAAATGGGCAGGTTGTCCAGCTCACGCGCGTCGGGCATCTGCAACAGGCGCTCATGCACCCAGCTGCCGGCCGGGGTGGCCTTGAGCGTGTAGCCAATGGGGATGCCGTAGCGCAGCACGGGCGTGTTTGCTGCCAGGTCCACCAGCGCTACCTTGTGGCCTTGCGGCACGCGGTCAACCAGTACCAGCCCACCTGGCAGTGCGGTGCCTGCGGCCAAACCACCGTCATTGGCCACGATGGCGACGTTGTCGCGCTCATGCATGCGGATGGTCAGTGGGACTTGTGAGGCTGGGGCCGTTTTATCGATCGCTGCCATCGCTATCTCCCACTCAGGGGCTGGATGTGTTCCAGCGTGGCGGTGGCGGGCGGCACGTGTTCGCCGCACACCCAGCAGGGCACCACGCCATGCATCTGGCGGGCCACGGTTTTGTAGATTTTGTCGCGGGTGATAGAAAGTTTGCTCATGCCTGAGTGTAAATTCAGCCCGGTCGGAGGGATACTCTGGCTTCAAAACCCGCCCCCATACCGTTCACTTAGGAGCATCCATGGCAGCCTATCTCGTTGTTGACACCGATCTGACCAACCCGGAGCTGTACGAACAATACAAACTCAAAGCCCGGCCCATCGCCGAGCAATATGGCGGCGAGTACCTGGTTCGGGGCGGAAAATTGTCCGTCAAGGAATCAGATCTGTGGTCACCCGTGCGCATGGTGGTGGTGCGGTTTCCGTCCAGCGAGCAGGCTGAGAAGTTTTACCAGTGCGCCGAATACCAGGAAGTGCTGAAAATCAGCAAGCAGTCCGCCAGGCGCACCGTTTGCATTGTTGAAGGCGTTTAACCACGCCGCAGCACAATCTTGATCAGTAGCGCGGCAGCAACTGAACTGGCCAACACCGGCGACGACGCCAGCATCTGCGCCAGGCCGCCAATGGCTTCGGTACTCACTTGCTGGGCAAAGTTGGCCAGATCAATCACGTCGCCAACCTGAACGCCCTGTGCGTCGTCCATGCGGGCAGGTCCGTCAGACCACCCGCCCTTAAAACGTATTTTTACGAAGATACCATTGGCCACGGCTGCCAGCGAGAGAATGCCCAGTGGCTTCATCAGGTGTTCAACCAGACGTTTTCGCTCCGTGTTCGGCGCAGTCTCGTACACCTGCCCAACCAGTTGGGCGAGCATCTGGTTTTTCATGGCCGGGGTGGCAGACTCATACACTTCATCAACCAGTTGCTCAATTGGGGCTTGCGGATTCATGAAATAGCACTCCTTCAAGTTTGTGCATTGAACGGTTAACCAGTTTGCAGGCAGTTTGTGACAATGCAATTGTGAAATGTGAAGCAAACGTAAAGGTCTGTAATACGCCATGACTACCACCCTCTTCACCATCTGGCTCCTGCACGTGGCGGCCATGATGAGCCCCGGCGCCAACGTGTTGCTGGTGTCGCAGCTGGCTGCCAGTGACCGCGCCCGAAGTGCGCGTTTCGCCGCGTTGGGCGTCGCGGTGGGCGCAGCCATTTGGGCTACGAGCGCCGTACTGGGCGTGAATGCTGTGTTTCACATGTTCCCGGGGCTCCGCCTGGGGCTTCAGGTGGCAGGCGGCGTTTACCTGCTGTATGTCGCCAGCCGCTTGTGGCGCTCCAGTGATGCGACCCTGCAGGGCAAGGCCACGTCCGTTTCAGCCCCTGCCGCCTTTCGCCTGGGATTTCTCACCAACATCACCAACCCCAAGTCGGCCCTGTTTTTTGGCAGCGTGTTTGCCGCGTCATTTCCGGCCAGCCCCAGCATCCTGTTGCAGGGCTCGGCCGTGGTGATGATCGTGCTCAATGCGCTGTGCTGGCATACGTTGCTGGCGTACCTGTTCTCCCGCGAACGGGTGCGGCTGGCTTACTCGCGAACCCGGAAAACGGCCAACCGTGTGGCATCGGTTGCGGTGGGCACTTTGGGGCTGGGGTTGCTGATGGCGTCGTTGCGGGAGCTGAAGGAATACCAGTCACAGTCTTTGTGATTGCTGCATATTTAATAGCTGCTCACGTATATTCCACGATGGCTGGAGGCCAATTTGATAGGTAAAACCCGGTGTTTTCGGGTCGGCCAGTTAGCGAATCACCAGCCACGTAAGCAGGCGCACGCCCACGGCCCACTGCTCACCTTTGCGCCGTGCAGACACCACCATGGCCAACGCGTCGAAATCGCGGGTGACCATGCGAACAACCTGCCCTTCTTGCAGGGCGTTGGATAACACCAGACTGGCGCCGTTTGCAGACACATCCTTCAGACGAGCAGGCAGAGGCCCACCCTGGGCAGTCGCGTAGACGGTTATCGCCAGCTCATTTTCGATCCGCAAAACGCCGCGCCGATCGAGCAAGTCTTTGTTCTTGCGTTCAGGTGGCGAAACGGGGGCCAGCGGGCTTGAGCAGCCGCCGCAGCGCGTGTCGCGTCCAATCTTGGACGGCAAGGGCCGGCTGCAAAACGGGCAGCCAGACGCAACTACAGGCACGCCGGGCTTCGCGGAAACAGGTGGTTTTGCCTGCAAATCGGGGGCAGCAGCTGCGCGCGCGGGTTTTGCGAGCCCTTGGCCCGGGTCCGACGGGTGGCCTTCTATCTCCTGGCGATGTATGGCAAGACGAAGGGACTTGTCGTAAGCGACACGTTTGGCGGGGTCCCCCAGCACGGCCCAAGCCTCGTTGATGAGTTCCGCCGTTTCCGGATCGCCCCCCTTGCCTGGTCGCATCCCCAGAATGGCCACCAGCGTCTGATAGCTCGCCCGGATCACCTCGACCGGCGCTTCGGGTTGAACATGGAGAATTCGATAAAGGTTGCGACGGTTGCGTTTCATTCAAATGATTCTAGGCTGCTATTTCCGCCTGCAAAGGCAGCAAGTCACAGAACCCGCATCCTAGAATGTAAAAAAATGCTCCAGAAAACCCTTCACTCATGACGCTATCCACTGCGCAATTGCGCGTACACCAATTTGTGGCCCTGCAACCCGGTCCGCGCCTGATTGTGCTGGGTGCTGTTCACGGCAACGAGACCAGTGGCACCCGCGGTATCGAACGGATACTGGCTGAACTGGACGCGGCAACCCTCACCATCGTGCGTGGTACTGTGACGTTTGTACCCGTAACCAACCCACTGGCCTATCAGAAACGCCAGCGCATGGGCGACCGCAACCTGAACCGGAACCTGTACCCCAACGTGCAGCCCAGGGACTATGAGGACACCATCGCTAACGTGCTGTGCCCCATGCTGGCCGCGCATGACGTGCTGCTGGACCTGCATTCGTTCCATACGGCGGGCGAGCCATTCGCCATGATTGGCCCGGTGAACAACACGGGCTCACTGGAGCCATTTGCTCAAGCCGCGCAAGAGCAGGCGCTGGCCTTACGTCTGGGGCCACGGCGCATTGTGGAGGGCTGGCTGGACACTTACGCGGCCGGGGTGAAACGGCGCCTCGAACGCACCGCACCCAGTGACCGCGCCAATCTGCTCAGCACCGATCCGCGCTACGGCGTGGGGACCACGGAGTACATGCGCACCCAGGGTGGCTATGCCATCACGCTGGAGTGTGGCCAGCATGACGACCCGGCCGCGCCCGAGGTGGCTTATCAAGCCATCCGCCGCACGCTGGCACACCTGCGATTGATCGACGCAGCAGATCCGCAGCCCACGCCGGATATCGAATTTCTGCGGCTGACGGAAGTGATTGACCGGTATAACGCAGGCGACCAGTTCTCACGCCCCTGGGCCAGCTATGACCGCGTGAAACAGGGTGAGTTGATTGGCACCCGCCACGATGGTGCGCTGGTGCTGGCACCGCAGGACGGACACATCGTATTCCCCAATCCGGCGGCCATGCCGGGCAATGAGTGGTTCTATCTCGCGCAGGTCAGCACGCGCCAACTAGCCTAGCCCTTTGCCAGACGCGCAAAGGTCTTTCGGAACTTGGCCACTTTGGGACCAGCCACTGCCACGCAGTACCCCTGATTGGGGTTGTTGGCAAAGTAGTCCTGGTGATAGGCCTCAGCCGCGACGTAGTTTTGCAAAGGCTTCACTTCAGTAACGATGGGGCGGTCAAACGTGCCTTGTCGGGTGACCTCGGCAATAAAGCCATTGGCAATGTCCTGATGCTCCGGACTGGAAAAATAGATGCCGCTGCGATACTGCGTGCCGGCATCCGCCCCCTGCCGGTTCAGGCTGGTGGGGTCATGGATCACGAAGAAGATCTCCAGAATCTCGCGCAGGCTGATTTGCGCAGGGTCGAACACCAGTTTGACCACTTCGTTGTGGCCAGTGGTCCCGGTACACACTTGCTGGTAGGTGACATTTGGCACATGGCCGTTGCAATAGCCACTTTCGACGTCGGTGATGCCGCGAACATCCACAAAAACCGCCTCGATGCACCAGAAGCAGCCACCGCCCAAAATAATGGTTTGCAGGGAATCAGACATGAGTTCTCCGTATAAAGTGGTTGGTCCGGGGGCGCAGCGGCATCTTACGCGGCAAGCCCGAAAAGCCGGTTTCTTTACCCAAATTTACCCGGCAAACCGCGGTGAATGATTGAAACCAGCTACCCTGTCCATTGACGGGGTTTCGGGGAAAAGCTAAACTAATAACCCGTTAGTCAGTAATTTAATGTCCTTCTCCAAACTATTCTGCGAAACCGCCAGAGGTCTCCCCGCCAAACGGGAGCGTCGCAAAGAGGCACGCCCCGGCGAATTGCTGGCCGCCGCACTGGAGCTGTTTGTAGAAAAAGGTTATGCGGCCACACGTGCCGAAGAGGTAGCCAAGAGGGCAGGTGTGTCCAAAGGCACGTTGTTCCTGTATTTCGCCAGTAAGGAAGAGTTGTTCAAAGCGGTCGTGCGGGACAACATTTCCGGACGCTATCCTGGATGGGCAGCCGAGTTTGAGGCGTTTGAGGGCAACACGACCGACATGCTGCGTTATGCCATGAACTCATGGTGGACCAGCGTGGGAGCAACCAAGGCCTCAGGCATCTCCAAACTCATCATGAGTGAAGCGAGTAATTTCCCGGAACTGGCGGCCTTTTATCAAAAAGAGGTGATTGAGCCCGGCCACGCGCTGATCCGGCGGATTTTGCAGCGCGGCATTGACCGCGGCGAAATTCGCCCGATGGACATGCACCATGCGGTGCACATCGTCATGGCGCCCCTGCTGTACCTGGTCATGTGCAAGCATTGTTATGCAACCTTTGCCGAAGAGAGCGCGCAAATGGTCCCTGAGGAATTTCTGGCGGCACAGGTCGATGCGCTCATGAATGGCCTGGGCCTGCACCAGATCGACAATGCCACTCCTGACCGGAAGGCAAAAACAGAATGAAAAGCTGGATGAAATGGGGGGCTGCTGCCCTCGTGGTGGTTTTGATCGCGATCGGTGTCGCCCGGGCGCTGGCGGCCCGCAAAGCTCAAAAAGACGCTCTGGCTCAGCAGGCTTCGCAAAAGACCGAGGCGGCAGTTGAGTTGTCGCCCATGGACCTGGTGCAGGCCAAGTCGCGTGATCTGGCGCAAGGGGTTACCGTTTCCGGATCACTCAAAGCCGTGAATTCCGCATTCGTCAAGGTCCGCGTGGCTGGCGAGCTTCAGGGCCTGACCGTTCGCGAAGGTGACATCGTCAAGGCAGGACAGGTATTGGCCCGTGTTGACTCCACTGAATACCAGGCACGGGTTCGTCAGGCACAGCAGCAGGCAGAATCAGCCAAAGCCCAGGTAGATATTGCCAAACGCACTTTTGAGAACAATCGCTCCCTGGTCAGCCAGGGTTTTATTTCAGCTACCGCGCTTGACTCGTCCAGCGCCAGCCTGGCTGCTGCGCAGGCCAACTACCAGGCGGCACAGGCAGGTGCCGATGTGGCCGTCAAGGCGCTGAACGATACGGTGCTGCGCGCGCCCATTTCGGGTGTTGTGGCCCAGCGGCTGGCCCAATCTGGCGAGCGCGCAGGAGTGGATGCCAAGGTGCTGGAAATTGTCGATTTGGGCAAGCTGGAACTGGAAGCCAGCCTGGGTGCCACCGACTCCATGCAGGTTAGCGTGGGGCAGACGGCGAGCCTCCAGATCGAAGGAGCCAGCAAGCCCGTTATGGCCAAGGTGGTGCGGATTAACCCCTCCACCACGGCTGGCAGTCGCGCCGTGCAGGTTTACCTGTCTATCGAATCTGCGGTGGGTTTGCGTCAGGGCATGTTTGGCCAGGGTACGTTGAACACGGGGCGCGCCCAGTTGCTGGCCGTTCCCCTGAGTGCGGTGCGCACCGACAAGCCGGCGCCCTATGTGCAATGGGTCAATAACAACCAGGTGCTGCATCAACAAGTGGAATTGGGCGTGCGTGGCGAGTCAGACGGAGAGTTGATGGTGGCCATCAAGGGCGTGCCCGAGAATGCACTTCTGGTCGCAGGCTCCGTAGGCCCGCTGCGCGCGGGTACGGCAGTCAAAATGACTTCCAATACCCCGGTTGCCCGCTAGCCCATGTGGTTCACACGCGTCAGCCTGAACAATCCGGTGTTCGCCACCATGGTCATGCTGGCCTTGGTGGTGCTGGGTGTATTTTCTTATCAGCGGCTGCAGGTCGATCAATTTCCCAACGTCGACTTTCCGGTGGTGGTAATCACGGCCGAGTACCCTGGCGCTTCGCCGGAGATCGTTGAGAGTGAAGTCACCAAAAAGCTGGAAGAAGGTGTCAACTCCATTGCCGGCATCAATGCATTGACTTCGCGCAGCTATGAGGGCCAGGCTGTTGTCATCATCGAATTTCAGCTGCATGTGGATGGCCGCAAGGCAGCCGATGACGTGCGCGAGAAAGTGGCCACCATCAAGGCGGGCCTGCGCACCGAGGTAAAAGAACCACGCGTGCTGCGCTTTGACCCGTCCAGCCGGGCGGTCTGGTCGGTCGCAGTGCTCCCCGCCACTGCGGAGCAGGCTGGTGCCGGTTCGCGACCGATGACACCGGTCGAACTGACCAACTGGGCTGATCAGACACTCAAGAAGCGTCTTGAAAATGTGCGTGGCGTCGGCTCGGTCACGCTGGTCGGTGGTACCAAACGCGAGATCAACGTTTATCTCAATCCGCAGTCACTGGAAGCCTTTGGCATCTCGCCTGATCAGGTGGTAACGGCCGTTCGCAATGAAAACCAGGACCTGCCGGTGGGCGCCATCCGCTCGCGCGAACAGGAGCGCGTGGTGCAGATTGAAGCGCGCATGCAACGCCCTGAGGACTTTGGCAAGGTGATCGTCGCCCGCAAAAATGGTGCTCCGATTTATGTGAGTCAGCTTGCCCGTGTAGTGGACGGTGCACAGGAAGCAGAAAACCTGGCACTCTACAACGGACAGCGCACCTTGCTGCTCACGGTGCAGAAGTCGCAAGATGAGAACACCATCGGCGTGGTCAATGGTCTGCAGAAAACGCTGGCTGACATGCAGCAGCAGTTGCCACCTGGCGTGCGACTGGAGCAGATCACCGATGGTTCGCGGCAGATTCGCGTGGCAGTTGAAAACGTGCGTCGCACCCTCATTGAGGGCGCATTGCTCACCATCCTGATTGTTTTTTTGTTTCTGAATTCCTGGCGCTCCACTGTCATCACCGGACTCACACTGCCCATCGCCCTCATTGGCACTTTTTTGTTCATGAACCTGTTCGGGTTCACCATCAACATGATCACGCTGATGGCTCTGTCCTTGTGTGTGGGTCTGCTGATCGATGACGCCATCGTGGTGCGGGAGAACATCGTGAGACATGTGCAGATGGGCAAATCACCGTTCAAGGCTTCACTGGACGGGACGGAGGAGATCGGTCTGGCCGTTCTGGCTACCACGCTGTCCATCGTGGCTGTGTTCATGCCCATCGGTTTCATGGGCGGCATCATTGGCAAGTTCTTCCATGAATTTGGCATTACCATCGTAGCCGCAGTGCTGATCTCCATGTTTGTCAGCTTCACGCTGGACCCGATGCTCTCCAGCATCTGGCACGACCCCAGCATTGAAGCCCATGGCAGACATTCCGTACCCGTCACCCTGTATGACAAGTCCATTGGACGCGTGACCGGATGGTTTGACCACGCCACGGAGTTGCTGGTAGACACCTACCAGACCATCTTGCGCTGGGCTCTGGTACACAAACTCAAGACATTGGCCCTGGCCCTGGTCATCTTTGTTGCCAGCATTTTCATGGTGCCATTGCTCGGTACGGAATTTGTGCCCAAGGCGGATTTTTCGGAGACCTCGCTCAACTTTTACACGCCGGTAGGTTCATCCCTGGAAGTAACCGAAGCCAAAGCGCAACAGGTGGAAGGCATCATTCGCGGGTTTCCTGAAGTTCGGTACACGCTGTCCACCATTAACACGGGTAACGCCCAGGGGAAAATCTACGCCAATGTGTATGTCCGGCTGGTTGACAGAAAGGATCGAAAGCGCAATGTAGACGAATTGTCTGCGGCTCTGCGGGATCGACTCAAGCTGGTTCCCGGCATCACCGTCACGCACGTGGGTTTGCTGGATTCTGTGGGTGGAAACAAGCAGGTGGAATTTTCACTGCAGGGGCCGGACATCCAGGAACTGGAGCGTCTGACCAAGCTTGTGCTGGAGAAAGTGCGGCCTGTTGCGGGCCTGGTTGACCTGGACTCCAGCGTCAAACCCAACAAGCCCACACTGGACGTGGAAGTTCGCCGTGAAGCCGCTTCCGACCTGGGTCTGGGCATAGCGCAGATTGGCAGTGCGTTGCGTACCTTGGTGGCCGGTCAAAACGTTGGCACGTGGCGCGCACCCGACGACCAGACCTATGACGTGAATGTCCGGCTCGCCCCCGAGGCACGCAATACGCCCAATGATCTGGAGCGCATTCCTTTCACGATGGGTACCAATGCCGATGGTAGCGCGCGCGTGGTGCGCCTGAACCAGGTGGCCATGGTCAGGGAGTCCACCGGTCCCAATCAGATCAACCGGCGCGACCTGACGCGCGAAGTAGCCATCAACGCCAACGTGTACAACCGCTCGGCCGGCGAGGTGTCGACTGACATCAAGTCAGCCCTGGAGAACATCAACTTTCCGCCAGGTTACCGATATCAATTTGGTGGTTCGACCAAAAACATGGCTGAGTCATTCGGGTACGCCATTTCAGCCCTTGTGCTGGCCGTCGTATTCATCTACATGATTCTGGCCAGCCAGTTCAAAAGCTTTCTGCAGCCGCTCGCTTTGATGACAGCACTGCCGCTGACTCTGATCGGTGTCGTTCTGGCGCTTCTGATGTTCCGTTCCACCCTGTCCATGTTCTCGGTGATCGGCGTCGTGATGCTGATGGGCCTCGTAACCAAAAACGCGATTTTGCTGGTGGACTTTGCCATTCGCGCACGGGAAAGTACCACGGGCGCCGATGGTATCCATATTCCGGGCATGGCACGTAACGAAGCCTTGCTGATGGCGGCCAAAGTGCGGTTGCGCCCGATCCTGATGACCACACTGGCCATGATTTTCGGCATGGTGCCACTGGCCTTCGCGCTAAGCGAAGGATCAGAGCAACGTGCTCCCATGGGGCAGGCCGTGATCGGTGGGGTCATCACATCCTCCTTGCTGACTTTGGTGGTGGTGCCCGTGGTGTACTGCTATATGGATGATCTGGCTCAATGGATTCGTCGAAAGCTGGGCCCCAAAACGCCCCGGGTGCCTGCCAAATGACCCTGTCCCGGTAAAATTCATCAATATCAGCTAATATACCCATAGGAGTATCTGAATGAATCTGGAACAAGCCCGCTTCAACATGATTGAGCAGCAAATTCGTCCTTGGGATGTGCTGGATGGCCATGTCCTGCAATTGCTGGCCGTGGTCAAGCGTGAAGATTTTGTGCCCGCAGCGCACCGGGCACTGGCTTTTGTAGACATGGAAATTCCGCTGCCCGGTGGGCAATGCATGCTGACGCCGCGTGTCGAGGCACGCATGTTGCAGGACCTGGCCGTTCGCAAGCACGAAAAAGTGCTCGAAATCGGCGCGGGCTCCGGCTACATGGCCGCCCTTTTGGCGCATAAGGCACAGCGCGTGATTTCGCTGGAGATCCTTCCTGAATTAGTCACCATGGCTCGTGCCAACCTGCAAAAGGCCGGCATCCATAACGCTGAGGCCCGGCTGGGTGATGGCGCCAAGGGAGTACTCATTGAAGGACCTTTCGACGTGATTGTGCTAAGTGGCTCCGTGGCTGAGGTACCGCAATCACTGCTAGCAAATCTGAAGATTGGTGGTCGGCTGGCGGCCATCGTGGGAGAGGAACCCATGATGCGGGCGACATTCGTCACACGCACTGCAGAAGCCGCTTTCCAGACTTCACAGCCATGGGACACCGTGGCGCCCCGGCTGATGAATTTTCCTGAACCTTCACGCTTCCATTTCTGAAGCTTGAATCAGTCCTGTCCCATAGCAGCAAAGAACATGATCGATCAAGTACGTCCCGGCCATTTGTCCGCCTGGCTTCAAACAGTGGCAACCCACGGTGACCCTGTCGTGCTGGATGTACGCGAGCCATCAGAACACCGTTTGGCCAGTGTGAAGGCTGATGGTTTTGAATTGCTGACGATCCCAATGGGCACTATTCCCCTGCGACTGGCTGAACTCGACCCGGAACGGCCCGTTGCCTGTCTGTGCCACCACGGTGGGCGCAGCATGCAGGTTGCTTCATTCCTGAAGCGACAGGGATTCACCAAAGTAGCCAACATCGCGGGTGGTATTCATGCATGGTCGATCGAAGTTGACCCATCGATTGCACAGTACTGAACCCAGTCCAGGCCTATCAACCCAAGTTCTGAAAAGACGATCATGACCAAATTTCATTTGTTACCTGTGTTCATCGCATTCAGTACTGCTTTTGCAGTACCGGTGCATGCACAAAGCCTGATCGAACTCTATGAATCTGCGCGAAGTTATGACGCCACGTTCAAATCTGCGCAATCACAGTATCAAGCGACTTTGGCACGCGCCGATCAGGCCCGTGCCGGTATCTACCCAACAGCCAATTTATCGGCAGGTGTTTCCCGCTCCAACCTTGACAGCAGCCTGTCTGCCAGTGAGCGTGTCTTTGGCGCTCAGACGGCAACGATCAGCGCATCTCAACCCATTTACCGTCCCGCCAATGTAGCCAGCTACGAGCAGGGCAAGAAGCAGGCCGATGTCGCGCAAGCCCAGTTGAAATCAGCCGAGCAGGATCTGGTGGTGCGTGTCAGTCAAGCTTACTTTGACGTTCTGGCATCTCAAGACAGTCTGGCTTTTGTCACGGCGCAAAAGGCCGCTGTGTCAGAGCAATTGGCCTCCGCCAAAAGAAACTTCGAAGTGGGCACTTCGACGATCACGGACTCCCGGGAAGCGCAGGCTCGTTTTGATCTGGTGGTCGCCCAGGAAATTGCTGCCGAAAACGACCTGCGTATCAAGAAAATTGCCCTGGATCAACTGGTCGGGAAGTCTGCAGCCACCCCTAAAGCACTGGCTACTCCAGTGGTGTTGCCGGCCTTGTCACCGTCCGATGTGGGCGCATGGGTCAGCCAATCTGAAGAAAATCACCCGGGTGTCATTCAGTCCAGGCTGGCGCTTGATGTGGCCCAACTGGAAACCCGGAAAGCAGAAGCCGGTCACAAACCCACCCTCGACTTGACAGGCAGCTATGCGATTGCACACAACGACGGCACGTCAACAAGCACGCTGAACAGCCGGACCAACGTTGCCACGATTGGCCTGGCCTTCAATCTGCCTTTGTTCGCCGGCTTTGCCACACAAAACCGGATCAAGGAAACGCTGGCGCTGGAAGACAAGGCCCGAACAGATCTTGAATCCACCCAAAGAACTGTTGCTCAAGGAACACGTACTGCATTTTTCGGCGTGCTGTCTGGCACGGGTCAAGTAAAAGCACTGGAAGCAGCCGAGGCATCCAGTCAAAGCGCGCTGGATGCCAACAAGCTCGGTTATCAGGTAGGTGTACGCATCAACATTGATGTGCTCAATGCACAGAGCCAGTTGTTCCAGACCAAACGTGATCTGGCCAAGGCTCGCTATGACGTGCTGGTAGGTGGCTTGAAGTTGCGGCAGGCCAACGGCACGTTGACCGCCGATGATCTGCAGGGGATCAACGTCATGCTGGTGAAGTAGATCGGTTGGCTGATTTCAATCTCCCTGCCCTTCTGGCAGGACATCCAAAATAGCGGCGGCTGTCTTTTGTGATGCGCCTTGATGGGCGTTTGCAAAACTCAGGCAGGCAGACTGAGCCCTTTTCAAGACCACTGGCTGCTGTATCCAGTCGAGCGCTGCATCAAGACCAGCTTGCACATCAGACGTTCGGCGTGCAGCGCCCGCCTGTTCGGCCCAATCTGCAGCCTGAGCAAAATTGTAAGTATGCGGCCCCATGATCAAGGGGCAACCACACGCGGCAGCCTCAATCAGGTTTTGACCTCCAAAGCGCTCAAAACTGCCCCCTAGCAGGGCTACATCACACATCGCGTAGTAGAGCGCCAGTTCCCCCATGGTGTCGCCCAGCCAGATGTCGGCATTCGATGGCTGCTCCCTCCACTCCGTGCGCCTTGATACGCTAAAACCCGCGGCAAGAAACAAGCTGGCCACGTCACCTATGCGTTGCGGATGGCGAGGAACCACAAGAATTTGTGGGCAATCCGATTCAAACTCCATCGGCTCTTTGCCGGATTTCCGCGCCAATAGGGCGGTTATCAGTGCAGCTTCCTCACCATCACGGGAACTAACCAGTGCCAGAACGGGCCGACAACCCTGCAACTTGCGCCACCTTCTCCCCAGCGTTAATTGATCCGCTGCAGGCTGCGCGTCAAACTTGATGTTTCCCAATACGCCGTCGACCTTCGCACCCAGTTGCTCAAATCGCCTGGCGTCAGCGTCGCTTTGAGCAAGCACTTTGGTCAGGTTGGCATACGCAGGTCCAGACAGCCATCGCAGCCGCCTGGCAGACTTGAATGAAGCTGCATTCAGCCGGGCATTAACCAGCAGCACCGGGACGTTTAGCTGCACACAGGACTGCACAAGATTGGGCCACACCTCGGTTTCGATCAAAACCCCCATAAGCGGACGGAAGTGCTTCAGGAAACGGATGGTCGCGCCGCGCGTATCCCAGGGTAGCCACACCTGACGATCACCAGACTGCAAGACGGATTTGCCAGCCGCCCATCCAGTCGCCGTGCTGTGAGTCAATAGCAGCGACATGCCCGGCCGCATTACCCGTAGTTGAGCGATCAGTAACGCTGCTGCACGGGCTTCACCCAGTGAGACGGCATGAACCCATATCGCTCCGGCTCCGGGCCTATCCTGATAATGCCCAAAACGCTCCTCTACCAGTAATCCATATTCAGATTCCTGCTTTGCCCGACGGGAAAGCTTTCGTCTCAGCAATGGCTGGGCAAGCCACACCAGGCATGAATAAACCAGCAGCGTCAAGCGCTCAGGCCAACTCAGGTTTCTTGCCATCAAACAACGATTGATAGACACGTCCGATTCCAGCAGCTTCAGCCTGCAAACTGAATCCCTGAACAACCCTCTCACGTGCACGCTCACCCATTTGCTTTGCTGCCTCTACATCAGACATAACGCGCAAAACAGCATCTGCCAGAGACGCGGAATCCCCCGTCGGAACCAGCTCGCCGTTGACGCCTGGCTGTACCAGTTGCTCAAAAGCACCGGTACGGGAACAAATCAACGCACAACCGGTAGCCGCAGCTTCGAAGGGCGTCAGCCCGAAGGGCTCATAACGCGGGCAGGCGACGCACAGTAGGCAACGCTGGTACCAGAAATGCACATCTTTGGCGGGCACTTCACCCAGGAAGACGATGCGATCAGACATGCCTGCGTTGGCAATCTTGTCGCGCAGCGTCTTCTCAAAAGCCTGATGCTGTGGCTGTGCAAGACCCGCAACAATGGCTGTCACACCAGGCAAGTGGGGCAAGGCTTGAAGCATGGCATCCACATAGACGTCGGTGCCTTTGTCAGGCCTGACGCGCCCGAACACACCGATTCCATATTGTCCGGGCAACCCGCTACCTTTCCAGGCTGTTAATTTGTCCGGCTCTTTCGCGAAACGCTGGAGGTCTATCCCGTGAGGCACTACAGCCGTGGTATTGGGCACAAACGATGCTGCCAAGTCCGTCGTGGAGATGACAGCATCCATGCGCGAAATCAGCCACCGTGGAAACGCACCATGCAAATGCTGGGCCGCCGATGTGAAAACCAGTCGAATTGGCAAACGCAATACATCACGCGCAAATATGCCTGCCATCATCTCGTGGTCACGGCGAACGTGCCAAATCCGGAAACTCCTGCCGGCAGCAGGCGTGCGCGAAAGCTTGATCGCCTGGCGCAAGGTCATCCCGGGCACACCGTTAGACATCAGGCTTCCGCAATAACCCAGACGCCACTGTCCAGCCTGAAGGGGAACCAGTGCATTGACCGTGGCCGAAACACCTGTATATCGGTGTTTCAGATTGAAGACAATAACCTCAGGATCTGCGTTCATCGCAGGGATCATTGAACCACCATTGCTATTGCTCTCACAGGGTATGGCAGTCAATGCGCGCTGGCGCCAATTTTTGCGTCAGGCTTCACCTTGTGCACCAGCGCTAGCATCTCTTTTTCAATGCGATGCAATGCCTCTGGCGTATGCCCTTCAAAACGCAAGACCAGTACGGGGGTCGTGTTTGATGATCGCATCAAACCAAAGCCGTCCGGCCAATCGACCCGCAAACCATCAATGGTATTGATCTGGGCAGGAGCAGAAAAATTGGCGAAAGCAACAGCTTTCTGGACTAACTGGGGGGCCTCGCCTTCCGCGCAGGCCACATTCAGTTCCGGGGTGGAAAAGCTCGTCGGCAAGGCGTCAAGAACAACATTCGCATCGGGGGACTTGCTGACGATCTCCAGCAAGCGGCAACCCGCGTAGGTCCCGTCATCAAAACCAAACCAGCGCTCCTTGAAAAAGATATGGCCGCTCATTTCACCACCGAGTGGCGAATCCACTTCTTTCATCCGCGCCTTGATCAGTGAGTGACCTGTCTTGTACATCATAGGTGTGCCGCCCGCGTCAGCAATGGCCGGCGCCAGGCGCTGGGAGCATTTGACATCGAAGATGATCGTTCCGCCGGGAACCCGCGACAGCACATCACGGGCAAACAAAATCATCTGACGGTCCGGATAGATGTTGTTACCCTGCTTGGTGACAATTCCCAGGCGATCACCATCCCCGTCAAATGCAAGGCCCAGTTCCGCATCAGAATTCTTGAGGGCAGCCATCAGGTCAGCCAGATTTTCCGGTTTGCTCGGGTCAGGGTGGTGGTTGGGAAAGTTGCCGTCCACTTCACTGAACAACTCAATGACCTCACAGCCAATGGCCCGAAAAATTGCCGGAGCCGATGCCCCAGCAATGCCGTTACCACAGTCCACCACAATTTTCATTGGCCGGGCAAGCTTGATATCAGACAGGATGCGCGCTTGATACGGCGCTTCGACGTTGATGTTGCGCACGCCCCCCCCCGATTTGAGGGACCAGTTCTCAGCCTCCATCATCCGACGCAGATTCTGGATTTCCTCTCCGTAAATGGCACGACCCCGCATCACCATCTTGAAGCCGTTGTAATCCTTTGGATTGTGACTGCCGGTCACCTGAATGCCGCTGGCGCACAACGTGCTGGCTGCAAAGTACAGCATGGGGGTGGTCACCATGCCCACATCAATAACATCGAGACCGGCAGCAACAAGCCCACGAACCAGGGCTGTACTCAAAGCAGGGCCACTCAATCGACCGTCACGACCCACCGCCACCGATGTTTCACCTTCAAGCCGGGCGACGGTTCCAAAAGCTTTCCCGATGGCCTCGGCGACCTGCTCTGTCACAGTGGAAGGCACAACTCCACGGATATCGTAGGCCTTGAAGATGGAAGATGCCACTTGCATTTTGCAATTCCTTTTTGGTGATCAGTGTCGGGCTACCTGGATGTAAAGATTGTATGCCCCGTGATGTCGCACGGCTATCGAGGGCAGCGCATCAGATCCTGGCTAAAACTCAATTTTCCGGCCTCTCACAGCGTCTTCATATAGAGCAAGATACAGACTGGCAGCATCCTCCCAGGAGAAACTCTGGGCCATGCCACGAATCATGATTTGCTGCCAGACTTTTGTCTGGGCAAAGGTTCCCGTCGCCCGCTTGATCGCTTCCGCCAGTGCCTCCGGGGTCGCCGGACCAAAAAGAAATCCTGTCGCCTCGTCACGCTGCGGGGCTTCGGAGTTCGCATCCACAACGGTATCAGCCAGACCGCCCACCTGTCGAACTACCGGCACCGTTCCATAGCGCAGGGCATACAGTTGCGTCAGGCCACAGGGCTCAAAGCGCGACGGGACCAGCATCGCGTCAGCCCCGGCGATCATCTGATGCGCGAAAGCCTCGTCATAGCCCAGACGAACCGCCA
>JAABRC010000152.1 GCA_011391115.1 Candidatus Egaibacter danicus
GGTAAACCTTCAAATTGAAGCAATGGATTCATGAACTGAAGATATCTGATGAAGAAAAGCCGTGTGGATTGCAGGGAGCCAAGCCAGACGGGAGGCTACATCCTGGCTCCTAGCTGGAGGCGCCGCCGGCCGTTTCAAGCGCCAGATGCCACCCGTTCTGCGGCCTCCAGCGTGTTGACCAGCAGCATGGTGATGGTCATCGGGCCCACGCCACCGGGAACCGGCGTAATGTGGCTGGCAACCTGACTGACCCCGGCGAAGTCCACGTCACCGCACAACTTGCCCTCGGCATTTCGGTTCATGCCCACGTCGATGACCACGGCGCCGGGCTTGACCATGTCGGCCGTCAGCACATTGATCTTGCCCACTGCCGCGACAATCACGTCGGCCTGCAGCGTCATGGCCTTGAGGTCTTTGGTGGCGCTGTGGCAGACCGTGACGGTGGCATTTTTCTGCAACAGCATCAGAGCCATGGGTTTGCCCACGATGTTGCTGCGGCCAATGACCACCGCGTGTTTACCCTTGAGATCGAATCCGATGCTCTCCAGCATCTTCATGCAGCCATAGGGCGTGCAAGGCCAGAAACCGGGCCGTCCGACCATCAGGGCGCCGGCGCTGTTGACATGAAAACCATCCACGTCTTTGCTGGGGGAAATGGCCTCGATCACCTTCTGCGCATCGATATGGGCCGGTAGTGGCAACTGCACCAGAATGCCATGGATGGATTGATCGTTGTTAAGGGTATCCACCAGCGCGAGCAGGGCCGCTTCGGTCATCGTGGCGGGGTGCTGCTCCAGAACCGAATGCAAGCCACTTTCCTGGCAGGCCTTGACCTTGTTACGAACATACACCTGCGAAGCGGGGTTTTCACCCACCAGCACCACGGCCAAGCCTGGCGTGATGCCCTTTTGCTTGAGTACGGCCGTGCGGTTGGCAACTTCCGTGCGCAGCTGGCGGGACAGGGCATTGCCATCGATCAGTTTGGCTGTGGAGGTAATAGTCATGGTGCTTTACACATAAAAAAGCCCGTCTCCCCTTATGGGACGGGCGTTAGGAGCTATAAAAAGAGTAGCGAATGTGTGGTTCCCAATGCGTTGTCAGCCTTTGGGTGCATTTTGCCCCAGGGCAATTTTCAGGAGATCGGCCACGGTATTGGCATTAAGCTTTTCCATGATGTTGGCGCGATGCGCCTCCACCGTCTTGATGCTGATGCCCAAGTCGTCGGCAATCTGCTTGTTCAGCCGGCCGGCCACGATGCGCTCCAGTACCTGTGATTCACGCAATGTCAGCTTGGACAACAAGGCATCCCGGCTGACAGCATGCTGATGCTCGGAGAAGGTACCTTTCGCATGTTCGAGCATTTTCTCCACCAGGCCTACCAACTGGTCTTCCTTGAAGGGTTTCTGGATGAAGTCCATGGCCCCTTTCTTCATGGTGTCTACCGCCATCGGAACATCGCCATGGCCGGTGATAAAAACGATGGGCAGTGGCGAGTGGCCTTCAATCAGGCGGCTTTGCAACTCCAGGCCTGTCATGCCACCCATACGGATATCCACAATCAGGCAGGCAACCTCGCGTGAGTCATAACGGCTGAGGAACGACTCGGCAGAATCGAAACAGCGGACCCGGTAATCCTTGCCTTCAAGCAGCCATTGAAGCGAATCGCGCACCGCTTCATCGTCGTCGACAACGTAAACGGTTCCCTTTTTCGGAATTAAACTCATGCAGTTACCCCAAGATGCTGTGTTGCGTGTCCGGTAGAGTGCCGGTCACCGCCAAAGTGTCTGCAACGGGTATCCAGAAGGAGAAGTGGCACCCCGTCACGTCGGCGCCATTGTAGATGTTCTCCGCCTTCATCCTGCCCTGGTGCGACTCGACGATGGAACGGCACAGGCTCAGGCCAATGCCCATGCCGTCCGCCTTGGTGGAGTAGAACGCTTCGTACAGCCTGTCCATGACTTCAGGCGCAATGCCCTTGCCTGAATCCATTACCGAAAACTCGACGACCGATTTGCCCTCTACGGCTTTGGTCGTCACGCGCAACTCGACGCTTCGTCGCGCGGTGGGGCGCTGTGCGGTATCAATCGCTTCAGCAGCGTTTTTCAGCAGGTTGACCAGCACCTGTTCGATCAGGATCGGGTCGACCATCACCAGCGGAAGCCGCACGGCTACATGGTGCATCAGGCGGACATTGCGCCGCCGCATTTCGATCTCAGCCAGTTCTACTGCTTCACCTACCATAGACGCCACCTCGGACAGGGTGCGGTTGGGCTCGCTACGTTTCACAAAAGACCGGATACGCTGAATGATCTGGCCGGCGCGCTGCGCCTGCCTGGCGGTCTTTTCCAGTGCGCCCAGCAAGTCTTCGTCAGTTATCTGTCTGGACCTGATGCGCGATACCATGCCGTTGCAGTAGTTATTGATGGCGGTAAGGGGCTGGTTCAATTCATGCGCCACGCTGGAAGCCATTTCACCCATGGTAATAAGACGGCTGACATTTTGTGCCCGCTCTGCCTGGGCCGCCGCCTGGGCTTCGGCAAGGCGGCGCGCCGTGATGTCGGTTGCAATCACCATCTGCGCCAGACGCCCATCCACCCAGCTCAGGTAACGCGTGCGCACTTCCAGCCACTTGTCGTGCTCAGGGAGGTAAATCTCGGCGCTTTCCGTTTCGGTATCGTGCAGCGAGGCGGTGGGTAATCCGGCGAAAGAATCCACGCTGTCGCGGGATTCATCCGTTGCCGCCCGCGTCGGCACCCCGGCTTGCGCGACCAGTTGCAGGTGACCTTGCGTCTGCACGCCAAACCACAGACGGTACAGCTTGTTGGCAAACAGCAGTTCGTCACTACCCAGCGGCGCCACAGAGATGGACGCATCCAGCGCCTCCAGCACGGTCGTAAAACGCTCATATGAGGCTGACAGCTGCTCGCGAATCCGGTTGGGCTCGGTGATGTCGGTCATGGATGTCATCCAGCCCGTCTGGGCGCCCCGCGAGTCAATCAACGGCGACACATACAAACGGGCATCAAACAGGCTGTTATCCTTTCGTTTGACGCGTACCTGGATGCCGCCCGGAGTTGAATTGCCAGCCAGTTCTTCGTTCAAGACGGAAGCCAGCGTTTCGCGGTCGGATTCCGGCCAATAGGGAAAAGGGGCCGTCCGGCCCACCAGATCTGACTCATTCCAGCCTGTCATCTGGCAAAACGCCGCATTCACGTAGGTGATGCGGCCCTGCAAATCCATGGCCCGCATGCCGGTGAGCATCGAGTTTTCCATGGCACGACGAAAATTCGTTTCCGATACCAGGGCCTGCTGCGCCTGAACCCTTCGACGCGTATGGCGCCAGTTTCCAATGAGCATCCACGCGGTCATGGCGCTCAGCGCGATCACCAGCCAGAACAGGCCGCTGCCCACCACGCCCAACGACGTGCGGTAAGCCTGCGCCCGGATGACCAGACCGTTGCCTACGGGTGAAACAGGCACTTCGTATTCGTTCAGTGGTGTTGACCAGGACTGCAGCCCACTGAGCGGCCGGCGGGCTGCGATGCTGGTTCCCGCCAACCGTTCCCCCTTGGCGTCCAGCAACGAGACGGCATAACGCGCTGAAATTTCTGCGGGCACACCATACCGGTACAGCCCGTCGACGGAATACTCGGCCATCACAACACCGGCAAACTTGGCGCGGTCCACCAAAGGCACATGCAACTGCAGATGAGATTCCTTGTCTTTCTCGGCGAGACGTTGCGCGTAAACAGGCTGCTGCAGGTCTTTGGCCAGTGTGTAGGTATTCTCGGCTTCTCCAGCCTTGAGGGTGTCTCCCGTCAGACGCCGCTGCGTAGCGGACAGGCTGGCCGTGCCGTAGCTGGCCTTGAAGCGTTTTTTCTCGTCAATCCAGCTGATGGTCTCCAGCTCGGGGTACTGGTTGATCAAGGCCTCGGCCCGGGTCTGGAAGTCTTCCGCATCCACTTCACGGTTGGAAATGTCGCGGGCAATGCGCATGATCTGTTCCTGCCGTTCCAGCAAGCGCAGACGCAGTCGCTGCTGGGTGTATTCCACATCCCGTCGCACAGCCTCCTGCTCACGCTCAATCTCCTCCAGTCGAAGGTAACCGAAGGCCGCCATGATGGCCGCCAGAAACAGCACCACCGCTGCGAGTGGCGCCAGCATGGCAAACCGGTCCTGACGGTGAGCGGGCAAACGCCGCCACCAGCGCTTGACCTGGACCGTGGCAGACGTGTCGGTGTGGATGTCGAGCGGAAGCTGCGACGGAATACTCATGGGGGAAGTGTAGGTGAGGGCACTGTCCTGGCAGGACAGCATACGGGATTATTTGGTCCCGGCTCTGTATTTTAATATTTCATATTACGGTATTAAAAAGCACAACTTGAAATTTTGAAAGAATTGTGAGAAACTAGACAGACCGTACTAAATTACGTCTGACCGAGAAGATCAGGCAATAACCAGGAGACAAATATGTCAGCAGTTCCCCAGAACCTGCCAGGCGCCGCCGCTAACGACGCGGACAGCCAGGAAACCCGCGAGTGGATGGATGCCCTCTCGGCCGTCATTCAGAGTGAAGGCCCTGAGCGCGCGCATTTTTTGCTGGAGCAATTGCTCGAGCATGCGCGCCAAAGCAGCATCGACATGCCGTTCTCAGCCACTACCGGGTATGTCAACACCATTGAGGCCGATCGCGAGGAGCGCTCTCCCGGCAATCTGGAAATCGAAGAACGCCTGCGGGCCTACATGCGCTGGAACGCCATGGCCATGGTGGTCAAGGCCAATCGCCATCACCCCATTGATGGTGGCGACCTGGGCGGACACATCGGATCGTTTGCCTCGCTGGCCAGCCTGTTTGGCGCCGGTTTCAACCATTTCTGGCACGCGGAGAGTGAAAACCACGGCGGCGACTGCCTGTACATCCAGGGACACGTGTCGCCTGGCGTCTATGCCCGCGCCTATCTGGAAGGTCGCCTGTCGGAAGAGCAGCTGCTGAATTTCCGCCAGGAAGTGGACGGCAAGGGCCTGTCCAGCTACCCGCACCCCAAACTGATGCCCGAGTTCTGGCAGTTCCCCACGGTGTCGATGGGCCTGGGCCCGCTGATGGCCATCTACCAGGCCCGTTTCCTGAAGTACCTGCATGCTCGTGGCATTGCCAATACCGAAAACCGCAAGGTCTGGGTGTTTTGCGGCGACGGCGAGATGGACGAAGTGGAATCTCTGGGTGCCATTGGTCTGGCTGCCCGTGAAGGTCTGGACAACCTGGTGTTTGTCATTAACTGCAACCTGCAGCGTCTGGACGGGCCGGTGCGCGGCAACGGCAAGATCATCCAGGAACTGGAGGGCGAGTTCCGCGGTGCGGGCTGGAATGTGATCAAGCTGATCTGGGGCAGCAACTGGGACCCGCTGCTGGCGCGTGACAAGGACGGCGCGTTGCGCAAGGTCATGATGGATACGCTGGACGGCGACTACCAGGCCATGAAAGCCAATGATGGCGCCTATGTGCG
>JAABRC010000153.1 GCA_011391115.1 Candidatus Egaibacter danicus
CTCGGCAACCATAGGCAACAAAATCTATCTCATCGCTGGCATGCACGGACTTTTTTTAACCAACCAGGTGTGGATGTACGATGTACTGAACAACGCCTATACCGCCCAGCCGAATTACCCGATTTCAGACGATTTGCCTGCTGCTGCTGCGCTCAATGGGTACATCTACAGCATGGGCGGCGATAACTATTTAACTACTGCTTATAAGGATCACTACCGTTTTGACCCGGGCGTTCCCACACCCGTTGCCACGGCTTCCGATGAATCAACATCTGCTTCACCGCTGGCCGCAGGCTTCAACGGCGGCTGGATCACCTTCGAACTGAAAGCGCTGGTGCAGGAATGGGTGGACGGCATCCGCCCCAACAATGGCATCGTGATTTATTCCGAAGGTGCCGACCAGTTGAACATCAACAGTCGCGAGAACAACACCAAAAATCCACAGCTCATCGTCAGTTACTAGCCTGGCGTCATCGCGCATCATAGAAAAATGCCTCAAAGCTGTGCATGAACACCACGTTCAAGGATTTCCTCAAACCTGTGCTCAACAGGATTCCACGGATGAACACCACGTTCAGCCTGGGGATTGAGCTCGGCCCTCAAAGGCTGAATCTGGTGCAAATGGAGCGGGTTGCTGGCAAGGCAGCGCTGCGTGCCATGGCGTCCATTCCACATCCGTTTGCACTCGATGAACTGCGCGACGATCCACAAAAGCTGAAGGCTTCGCTGAAACAGGCGTATGCCATGCAGCCGTTCAAGGGAAAGCGTGTAGTGTCCTGCCTGCCTGCAGACCAGATCAAGCTCATCACCGTCTCATTTCGGCCTGTAGAGGGCGAGCCTGACACGGTACCGGTCATCGCTGAACTGCGTGAACGGCTGAAAGGGGAGCTCGACGACATGGTGGTCGACTTCATGACATTGCGCCAGGAAGAAGCTGACTCCCCCAAACGCGACGCACTGGTAGCACTGGCTCCCCGTGACAAAGTGGTTGCCCACCTGGATTTGCTTGCTCACGCAGGGCTGGATGTCGATGCTCTGGATATTGGCCCCGCGGCACTGGCGCGGCTGGTCAGTCATGCAGGTGCTATCCATGCGCCAGGGTTTCCGAATCTTCCGAATGTGTTGCTGGTCAATTTTGGGACCGATTCCAGCTACCTCACCGTGATCTGGGGACGCCGGTTGATGCTGGATCGCTCCGTGGACTTCTCTGAAAACCGATTGTTTTCCCGCCTTCAACAGGTTCTGGAGATGCCTCGGGAACTGGCGACTCGCCTGCTCTACGAACACAGGGCTGAAACCAGGGCAAAGGAAAGCGCGCCAGACGAAACGCATCACATGGTGGCCGAAGTACTGCGGCCGGAGATCAACCAGTTGCTCCAGGAAATCAACAAGACACTGGTCTACATGGCGTCGCGGACCCGCGGCAAGTCGGTAGACAAGATTTACCTGGCCGGTCGTGTCTGCAACTATCCCGGCATTCTGTCCAGCCTGGCTGGACAGTTGCACGTACCGGTGGAAAAACTGGATCCCATCGCAGTTTTCCGTTCAGCGACGAACCAGTTTGCCGCTGATCTGGGCACGATGGCCGGCATGGCACTGACAACCGGGCTGGCGCTTCGCGGGGTACGGGAACATGAGTGAAATGGACCTGATTCCGGGTGACTATCGGCAAGACCGGGGTCTGCGCCGCATCGTGAATCGGTTCATTCTGGTGTGCGCGCTGGTGATAAGTCTTGTCGGCCTGACCAGGATGCTGCTGACCTATCTGATATGGCGTGAGAACGTGCAGGTGGTTCGCCTGGAACAACAACAACAGATTTCAGAGCAAAACAAGAGCAGGACTGAGGGTTACCGGCAACAGATGCAGGTGACACAGCAGCAACTCGACGCACTGAATGAATTGCGCGACCGTGACCGGGTAGCCGTGTTTCTGACTGCGATTGATGAGTCATTCAGTGAGGGCATCTGGTTTGATGGCATGCATTTCATGCGAAGCAATGTCACAGGCATGCTCGCCAATACATCTGGCGCAGTGAAAACGGGCATCATCGTGGTGCCCGCTGGAGCTGATGTCAAACAGTCCACAGACGCCCTTCTAGGCGTCGAAATTTCGGGTCATGCAGTGACCCATTCGCTGCTGGCCGACTTCATGCGCAAACTCGGTGCCAACCCCAGCGTGGCGGATCTGCGCCTGATTGATACGAGCACCAGAAACTATACAACCGTACAGGTTGTGGACTTCAAACTGGCCCTGCAGATGAAAAAAGCGCAGGGCTCCCCATGATGAAGTCAATCTTGCAGGCGCTCGGGAAACTGGATTCACGGCTGGTGATGGGTGTGATGCTTCTGCTGATCGCGCTCATGGTGTTTGAGGGCTGGATTCTGATATTGCGCAAACCCTATGCCGAATATCAAAAAATCGCCACGACCCGCACAACCCTGTCAGCTGTGTTGCAGCAATCGCCGGACCAGTCTGGAGAACTTGGCAAGGTGGCTGCCGAGCTCCAGCAACTCTCCGACAAATTGAGCGGTGAACTGCGCCTTGCTGCATCCGACGACAAAATGGCAGCCTCTTTGATGGAAGCACTGGACCGCTCCGCGTCCGGGCACGGCGTGACCCTCATCAGCATCAAGCCGGGAGAACGCAAGCCGGTTTCGGTATTCGAGGAAGTGTCCTTCGAAGTCAGCGCCAAAGGTGCCTATCTGCTCCTTTGCCATTGGTTGCTGGATTTTGGGAAAACACTGGGAAGCAATGCAACCATCACCGAGTTCGATATGAAGTCAGCTGATGAGGGGCGCCAGGTCGCCTTGAGTCTGAAGATTGCACTCTATCGCCCACTCAAACCCCACGAGGTGGCGAAATGACAACTGTGTCGCAGCGTTGGGCGATGCTCGTGCTCGCCGTAGTTTCCGGCCACTGCGCGCTTGCTGGCACGCCACTCCGGCATGACCCATTTGCCCGCCCTGTGCTGACAGTCACCGCACCCAAAAGCAGTGGCGCACCGGCTGCCGCGGTTGAAGAAGCCCCTCCCTGGGCCCCCAACCTGATCGCCGTGATGGTTGCAGGCAAGAACTCACTGGTCAATCTGGATGGAGGGATTGTCGCGATAGGTCAGGAAATAGACGGGTACCGTCTGCTGCAGGTACGGGAGCGGGAAGCGATATTCACCAAAGGCAAACAACGCATCTTGCTGAAAATGGAAACGCCCATGTCGCGACAAAACAAGGAACGGGCCACTGAATGAAAATCACCAAACTAGCCACTTGCGGCGCCTTGATCTGGCTCCTGGCTGACATCACATCACTGTGCCATGCTCAACCCGCTGTTCCATCGAAACAGGAAGAGAACAGTGACCGGGTTACGCTGAATTTCCGGGAGTCTTCCATCCAGCAGGTTTTTGATCTTCTGTCCCGCAAAGACAAGGTCAACATCATTCTTGGCAAGGGCGTTACTGGTCTGGTATCGGTCAATCTCTACAACGTGACCGTCAGGGAAGCCATATTTCGCGTAGCCGAAGCTGCCGGTTTCGTGGCTGAATTCCGAAATGGCGCCTATATCATTGTGGACCGCAAGGAAGTTGGCCAGGAGTACCCCGATGGGCTCATGCAGCTTCGTACCTTCAAGGTGCAGTATTCCGACCCCAAACAGGTGGCTGAAATTCTGACCAAATACTTGTCCCGCTATGGCAAAGTCACTGCGCTCAAGGAGAGGCGGATGATCGTCGTGGAGGATACGGCCGAATTTGTGGAGCGTGCAGCCAGACTTTTGCTGGAACTTGATGCACAGCCCAAGCAGGTGCTGATCGAGGCCAGGGTCCTGGAAGTCACACTGGACGATGGCGAGGCCTACGGTGTGGACTGGAGCCAGATCTTCGGCTCGGCAACCGGCACCAGCGGCAGCTTTGGCACCAGTGGTCTGGCAGCAGGCTCGGTGGCCAGTGGACCCAAGCAGGCAGGTTTCTTCTTCAGTCTGGCCAACAAAAACCTGGAGTTGTTTCTGGAGGCCAAATCCACCAGAAACCGCGTGCGCACGCTCTCCACGCCAAAACTGCTGGCTCTGGAAAATCAGGAAGCCAAGGCAGTTATCGGCAAAAGCACGGGGTACAAGGTGACCACCACCATCAATCAGGTGACCAGTGAAAGCATCCAGTTTCTGGAGTCCGGCGTCATTCTGCGGGTGACCCCTTCAGTGGATCAACAGGGGCGCGTGCTGCTGAAAGTGCATCCCGAGGTGAGCTCCACGACACTCAATGCGGGCGTGCCGGACAAAAAAAGCACAGAGGTCACTACCGAACTGCTGTGTGAAGATGGTCAATCGGTTTTCATTGGCGGCTTGATGAAAAAAATCAGCGGCACGGAGCAGACTGGCGTGCCGGTGCTGGGCGACATTCCGTTCCTTGGCCGACTATTCTCCACGACGACCGAAACCGTGAACAACACCGAGACCGTGGTGATCATCACGCCCAGAATTATTCAGGATCCGCGGGCAGCCAGCAGTTTCAGCGAAGAAAAGGTAAGGCAAATTGACCAGGTATCCCGGCTTATAGGCGAGCACCAGCTGAAACTGGACTACTCGCTGTCCAGCGAAAAACCTGAAAATTCCAACACCAAGTGAGCTGACGAAACAGTCTCTCCGGCAACGACTCAGGCACTGCCGGCTGTCGTGCGCCGCTTCAGCAGCCGCGGCACCACGAGCACCGCAACGATGATGATCAACAACGTGACCGACATCGGACGCTCCAGGAACACGGTCCACTTGCCTTCGCCGATGGACAGTGCATTGCGCATCTGAGCCTCTGCCAGGGGGCCGAGGATCATGCCGACCACCACGGGTGCTGTGGGGAAGTCATACCGGCGCATCACCACACCCATCAGGCCAATCACATACAGCAGCACCAGATCAAACGCGCTCTGGCGCATGCCATAGACACCCACCGTGGCGAATATCAGTATGCCGGCGTACAGATGCGGTTTGGGTATCTTGAGCAGCTTGACCCACAGGCCCACCATGGGCAAATTCAGAATCAGCAACATGACATTGCCAATGTAGAGCGATGCAATGAGCGCCCAAACCAGCGCAGCCGACGTCTGGAACAGTTGCGGCCCGGGCTGGATGCCGTAGTTCTGGAATGCCCCAAGCAGGATGGCCGCGGTGTTGGATGTGGGAATGCCAAGAGTGAGCAACGGAATGAGCGTGGCGGTAATCGCCGCATTGTTGGCGGCCTCCGGACCTGCCACACCTTCGATAGCGCCTTTGGTTCCAAATTCCGATTTGTCTTTGGCCAGCTTCTTTTCAGTGGCATAGCTGAGAAAGGTGGGTATCTCACTGCCGCCTGCGGGGATGGTACCAAAGGGGAAA
>JAABRC010000154.1 GCA_011391115.1 Candidatus Egaibacter danicus
CTGGCCAAAACACCCACTTTCAAAACGAACTCCGAAAAGGGAAAAAACTTGTAAACAAGGATCGCTGTGGAAAACATAGACAAATCATTCCACGAAACCAGATTCCTAGTGTAATATTCGCACCACTTGACCACCAGTTGGTCGGTAGCAGGCAGCTGATGTGCCTGACCCCATCAGGGGTGAACTCAGCCTTCATGGTCTACACGGACCTCAAAAAAACGTGTGAGTCGCAAGGCTCAGGGGAAACCCACCCATCCAGTCAATCTGGGCGGGAATAGGTGAACTGGCCACCAATGCCAGCTATGGACACCTTCGGGTGTTCAAAACCTCCAGGCCATGCTTGGAAAATCTGATGCAAAGCATCCACAAATCCAACCCTGTGAACGGGATGGACAAGGTACCTGGGCACGTTTGTGCCGCAGGACAAGACTTGGCTTCATAGCTGAGCATTAGCACACCAGGAGCACAGTAGCTCCACCTCCCCGTAGTCACTCTGGCGAGTACACGGGAGCCTGGCCAAGGACATTCCCCTTGGTTACCTGATTTTTGTTTTGAAGTACCTGAACATTGATTCGGAAGGTCATGCGTGGTGAATCCACACATGCAGCCACCGAAGCTACCTACATCCCATGCTTTTAAGCATGAAGGTGATGGCCGGCGTACCAATGTGAACAGCGCACAGAGTCCTGCAGGGCCTGTGAATTCAAAGACATTGACACCACAGAAGCTGGTGTCACAGGGTTGATCTCCTCTTAAACAGATCAACAACCCCCTTCAGCTCACGCTCGGCTGAAGGTGTCTTCCTCCCCCTGGGATGGAAGAGGCAACCGTCTGGAAAACGGTTTGCAGGATGGCGTGCTAAAGAACTTTCCCGTCTGTGGCTTGAGAAGGCTTGACCTTACAGGTGCATGGAAACCCCAGTCTGCAGCCTTCAGTATTTCCCCCGCGTTTTTAGCCAGAGATTGATGTCCCAGAACCAGCTGGGCGCTGTGCCCTTGCGACTGCATTTCCAGCCGCAACAGCAGAGCGCCGCCGTGGGGCAATGGGTCTGCCTTTCAGAGAGTAAAGCCAGGAGCTACTTGTGAACATGATTGAAAACTCGGCTTCATCGAAAAAGCCAAAAGCCAAAGCCCAGCCAGGGCGGCCGCCGCATGCCCTGCGCAAACAAGGATTCAAGCCAGAAGAGCAGATGTCTCTTCAACTGGTTGTTCAACCCGAGCCCGCGACCAAATCGTCATCCTCACGGCGCAAAGTTGAGACCGAGGCCAAGAGCCCACCGAGCAAGCGGGCAGTTCTGGTCAAAATCCGGCGCGAGACCGGAAGCGTGTTGGCGCCGACCGAAAACTGACCCCGGTGGGTCAATATTCCATCGGCGCCAACAGCCTTGATCCTTCCGGCAACGGTGGCGATGAAGCCTCCACATCCCAATCTTCCCCGACTGCCGCTCCAGCTGCTTCTGCAGAGGAAACCGGTCTTTTTGGCCCAAATACCTGAAATCGGCGTCTCAAAGCACCGTTTTACTTTCTGGAGTTCAGTTATGGAAAACACACTGTGTTGCAGTCAATTACCATGGCCAGCGTGTCAGTTGCTGCCAACCAGTCACAAGCCTTCAGGCTGAATCTGTTGTTAGGGCTTGGATGGGGTACTTCGCACCTGCGGACCCAATCGCTGGCAGGTGTTGCATGTTCATTTTCTTGAATCCAACAACCTTGAAATAAGCCGCGAATCCGCTCATAATCAACACCACTATGAACTGGTTAAGCCTCTGGTTTGAAACTCCCGTTTTGATGTTTTTTAACGTCATCATGCTTATAGGCATTGTGCTGGCGATTTTTTCGATTCAACACTTGAATCGGATCACAAAAAAACAAAAGAAAATAAACGCTGCCATGCACAAGACCAATACCCACGCAGAGTGATTATGAATACATAGGTCTCTTGCAACTACCCACCAGTCTTTCTACTCGATGGTCGACTCGTTGTGGATAGTCGTGATCGATGAGGTCAGACGTGTCGCTTGCTGATATCAACAATGCGAACGTGATAGCCCCGATGGCTTCATTGCAAACAAGATGCCAGTGCACCAATGCTCAGCCTTTTTGCTTGTAGCAAAGAAGCCTAGCACCTATGAGCAAGACTGAAATGTTCCGGGCACTTTACAGTCAACCCCGCCAGAGATCGTCTGCGTCCATTTTCCGATCATTTGTTCAGACACCCCTTGAACCGCGTCCTTGCTTGACCACTTGACATGGAGGCAAGGCGTGCTACCTTGAATCTGGAGTCACTTAAACCAGATTAAATATGATTGAATACAATACCGCCGCTGAGCCAAATCCCGAAATCAGCTATCCAGATGTTTGGGAACACAGCCTTTTGTGTCACGCCCTCGCGTCCCGCAACGATGCTCTCCTGTGGGACATGGCACGCGCAGCCCATTCCAAAGATAAATTTTTCAATTTGTTGAAAAATGAGGTTGGTTTTAACAGCTACAAAACAGGGGTCCCTGGCAAAAAGATGCGTCATGAACTGACCCATTTCTGCGCAATGATGATGCTGCCTGTGGTGACGGTCAGTGAATCCAAAGAAGTCATCACCAAATCCGAAGCTGTAAACCCTTTAATTTCCAAGTTGATTCCGTGGCTGCTTGAGTGGCTTGACTACAAACTGGAAATCTATATGTTCAATACACCCGTGAGGTACGAAGAGGTCTGCGTCTGGACACCTTCCAATATGCGGGAGAAACTGGATTATTTGTCTGCGCGCAAGCATCCTATTGTTCACGTTGCGCCAGACTATGACTTTAATTTACCTCGAGGTACCCCCCAGCTTTCGTTCATCACATCATGCGTCCAGAATGTTGCAAACATGTGCGAGCTGCCAGACCAGCGAGCGCAAGCGGATCTGAGGCTGACGTCTCGTGTTTGCAGTGCTGTGCAATTTCATTCGCCTGATCGCCACATCAAGGACATTCGAGTCATGCAGCCGACATTCGCCTCTGAGGCCATTGCCACTGGCGTTCACGGTTGGGTCAAAAGCATCCACCAAGAGCGAGGAATCGGACGATGGGATGTGGTACCCGTCGGTCAGGACCTTGTGCTTCTCCATCTGGAAGTGGGAGAGTCACCAAGCCGCACCAGCCCCATACCCCTGCAAGCACATCAACTTGGACCCGATGGCATCAGGGCGATCATTGAGTATGTGGCTGCCGTCGGTTCAGGAATGCTCTCCCCCGCCTTGGCGACGCCAACACAGCCCCAGTATTTGAACTAACCGACGGAATTTATCTGCTGCGATGCTTGCCCAACAGCCTCGCGACTGATTTACAAAGACCAGTCGGCACGTAAGTGGTACGCAAACACTTCGCCCCACTTTGGAACAGACCCTTCCCAGGGTGGGAGCAACTCATGGAAGCTGCGGCTAAATACTTCACCGCACCAATGCGGCGTGCGTTGGCTCAGTCTGATTGAAAAGCCCCAGAAAGCGTTCGTCACTGGCGTAGGCGATGTTCACTCGCATACATGGGCGCAGGGAATGACGGTCAGGGAAGAAGACAGACCCTGGTGAGACAAAGATACCTTGTGCCGCAGCGCGGCGCACCAAGTCGATTTCAGATTCACCGCCCGGTATTTCGGCCCATACGTAATAGCCACCCGTGTAGGGTGATAAGAGCCGCAGACCGGCGCGTTCCGTGGCTGGCAGTGAGAGCCGCTGCGCGACATTGAGCCGTGCCTTGAGTCGTGAAAGGTGCCGCCGGTATTGACCCCCATCTATCAGTTGGCTGACCGCGCGCTCCACAAAATCCGAAGTGGACACAAGCGTCACCATTTTGAGGTCGCACAAGTCGTTGATGGTGCTGGTGCGTGCAGCGATGAAGCCAACTCGCAAGCCAGCCGACAGCGTTTTGGAAAAGCTGCTCACGTAAATCACGCGGTCAAGCTGATCCAGGGCTGAGAGGCGCGGTGCACTTGCCGGCATGAGGTCTGCAAACGGATCGTCCTCGATGATCTGAAGGTCGTGTTGCGCAGCGAGTTGCAGCAACCGGTGCGCTTTGGCCAGGGAGAGCGAGCTCCCCGTGGGATTGTGAGCGAGTGATTGCGTGAAAAACAGTTTGGGTCGGTGCGCAGTCGCCAGCTCATGCAATGCTTCGAGGTCCGGACCGTCGGGCAATCTCGGCACACCCACCATGTTCACTTCGGCCAGTTTGAGCTTGCCAAACAGCGGGTAGTAGCCGGGCGAGTCCACCAGCACCACATCGCCAGGCCGCAAGAGTTGCCTCACGATCAGGTCCAGGGCATGGTTAGCGCCCTGCGTCAGTAGCACTTGGCGCTCGTCAGTCTGGATCGATCGCTCATGAAGCAGGCGCGCGATGGTCTGGCGCAACGGCAGGTACCCCCATGGCGTGCCGTAGCCGTGTTCGAGCTGGTCCCAGGTGCTGGAGCGAACGCCACGCAGGTGGCGTCCCAGCTCGGACCCTTCCATCCACGAGGCGGGGGGACGGCCATCTCCCACCCGCACGGCGTAATGCTGCTCAAGTTGCTCGCGCAGCAGCGAGACCACATCCACAGCCTCGCTCAAATGCGCGGCCGGCGCCTGCCCGCGCGAGCTGTTGGTTTTACGCGCGTAGTAGCCGGAACCAGGTCTTGAATCGGCGTAGCCACGCGCGATCAGCCGGTTGTAGGCCTCCACCACGGTATTGCGCGAGACACCCTCCTTTTCGGCGCAATCGCGAACGGAGCGCAGCCGCTTACCTGCTGGCAACAAACCGTTGTCGATGGCCTGTGCGATTCGCTTGACCAGCGCCTCCACCTTCGTATCGGACGAGGCACCGGCACCAGATGGGTTGGGGATATTTTGCAAGCATCTGTCTCCATAAAACGGTAGGTACAGTTCTTCTATGCGTCACCAAACTGTACCCTTTGATTGGCATCCTTGTCGATACACTTTACTCAGCCGTTGCCCTCGAAGGTGACGTCCACCACCCGCTCACCAGGCGGGAAGCCACAACCAGAATCGAATGGAGACAAGACATGACCCAAAAAATCGTTGCACGCCGCGCGATGCTCAAATCCGCCCTGACCGGGGCCGCAGTCGCAACCTTGGCCGCTCCGAGGTTGGCAAGCGCTCAGTCGACCGTCACATGGCGCATGCAGGCCTTGTGGGACGGCGGCACCACGCCGCAGAAATTTGAAGAAAGGTTTGTCGCCCGCGTGGCTGAACTCACTGGCGGGCGTTTCAAGATCAATCTGTTCGCCGCTGGGCAGATCGTTCCGGCGGCGCAGGCATTTGACGCGGTGCGTGGCGGCGCCTT
>JAABRC010000155.1 GCA_011391115.1 Candidatus Egaibacter danicus
GTTGTCACGAAAAACTGGCCCTGCACGGCGGCGGCCGCATCGACACCCAGTATTGTGTGATGTGCCACAACCCAGGCACAGTGGACCCGGAGAGCGGCAACAACCTCAACATGTCCACCATGACGCACAGCATTCACGCGGGTCGCAGAATCAAGGCAACCACGGGCGAAGACTACACGATCTGGGGCTACGGCAATTCCAAGCACGATTACGCTGAAGTCGGTTTCCCGCAAGACCTGCGCAACTGCACCAAGTGCCACAGCGCCAGCAACCCGGCCACGCCGCAGGGTGACAACTGGAAGACGGCTGTCAGCCAACAGGCATGCCTGAGCTGCCACACGGCCAAAGCCGGAGGTACTTGGGAAACTGCTCATAAAGTCTATGCCGGCAGTTTGATTGGTGCGGGTGCAGCAGCGACTGACCTGACCAACGCGCAATGTGTTGCCTGCCATAAGGTCGGCTCCAACATTTCTCCTGAAGTGGTGCACTGGAACCAGAATGAAGAGAACGCGGCCAAATACAAGATGAACATCGAGAGCGCTACTTATGATGCAGTGGCACGTAAAGTCACAGTCAAGTACTTCTTGTCTGACCCGACCAATGGCAACAAGGCCTATGACTTGACGACCGGTTGCGCCAGTGCCACTACGTGTGCCAACACCACGCTCTTTGGCAATCTGCGCCTTTATGTGGCCTATCAAAATATGGTGGGCCAGTCAACGGCAGTAACAGAGTTTTCCGCCTACAACAACGGTGGCGGTAACGTGAATGCTTATGCTTACAAGGGCATCAACGACGGTACCAACCACTATACGGTTGATATCCCATTACCCACAGACACGGCAACCGCCGTTGCCGCGGGCACCGCCCGTGTCGTGAGCCTTGGTCAGATCAAGGAGCCACAACTTGCGCTCAAATCACTTGACCCTCGCCCTGCCGTGGTGCCCGCAGCATTGGTCAATGTGGTCGTACAGCATACCTTCAAGGATGTTGCTTTGACGGGAAGCATGCAACCGCGCCGGGTGATTGTTTCCAACGACAAGTGCAACGACTGCCATGGTGCACTTGGAACGACATCTGGTTCCAATACGCTGGCGAACGCCTTCCATAGTGGCGCCCGCAACACGGTGGAATCGTGCGTGATCTGCCACGACGCCAACAGAGTTTCGTCAACCGTCATGACCAATGGTCTTGCACTGAATGAGTCGTATCAGTTCAAGAACATGATTCACGGTATCCATGGCAACTCCAAGCGCACTTATCCCTTCACCCATGGCAACAAGGTGCTTGGTGCATTTGGAAAAGACGGCTTCCTGTTGGCTGATGGTGTGACCCCAATGACTGCAGGTACTGAGAATTACGCAGCCGAGGTGGCGTGGCCAGGCGTTGGCATCAACTGCAACGCTTGTCACGTCGAGAATTCCTACAAACAGGACTTGGGTACGCTGGGATCTGTGGTCCTGAAGTTTGGTGAAACTGCGACAAGCGGAGCAGTATTCGGTAAAAGCGTCGCGCTGACCGATCCATGGCAATGGAAGGTCATCTCGCCCAAAGCCGCAAGCTGCACCTCATGCCATGACTCGAGTGCCGCCATCGGACACGTCACTTCCTTCGGTGGTTCAGCTTTCGGCAACAAGACGCAAGCCGAAATCGCTGCCATGCCGCGGGAAACCTGTGGCGACTGCCATGCAAGCGGCGGCTTCATGGGTGTTGACATCGTTCACGGCCAAAAGTAGGCGTTGCCATGGTCTATCAAACGGGGGGGCACGGACCCCCCCGTTTTTTCATGATCAGTGGGAAAGTTTCTCACTGAGAAATATCTAAATTGGACCTGTAGGGGAATCCGGATGCGTATCAAACATGCGATAGCTTTTTTCTGTGTCAGTCTTTTTGGTGCGCTGGCTACAGCGTGGGCTGCGGAGCCTGAACCGACCGGAGCGGCGTTCTGCGTCACTTGCCATGACGAGGAGGACCTGACCGACATGAGTCGATCCGCGCACGGCTTCGTGGCCGACAAGCGTGCGCCAGACTGCATTGATTGCCATGGACCCAGTAAAGCGCATGCCTACGATAAAACGGGTTCCAGCCCATTGCCCAAAGTGGATGTGTCGTTTGGCAAGTTTTTTGGCAAGCTCAGCACCAATGAGGCGCACACCCGCAGTCAGGCGTGTCAGAGTTGCCATGACAAGGACCAGAAACGCGCACTTTGGTCGGGTAGCCAGCATGAGGCAGCCGATGTGACTTGTGACAATTGCCACCAGGTGCACGTGAATAAAGACAAAGTACTGAGCAAGACCGGTCAGACCGGAGTTTGCTATACATGCCATGCCGAGCAGCGTAGCCAACTGACAAAGCCATCGCATCACCCCGTTCCTGAAGGCAAGATGACCTGCTCAGACTGCCATAACACCCATGGCTCAGCCGGGCCAAAACTTGTGAACCGCGACAGCATCAATGACACCTGCTACACGTGCCATGCTGAAAAGCGTGGGCCTTTTGTGCAGCAGCACGAGCCTGTGGCTGAAAATTGTGCTAACTGCCATAACTCACACGGCAGCGTGGTGGCAGGCATGCTCAAGGCACGCGCGCCCATGCTGTGCCAGCAATGCCATACACCCCACGTTTCGGGCGGTGTTGGCGCGCTGGGTGGTCAAAGCGGCGTCTTCGGCTCGGCTGCCGCAGGGCAGGCTGTGCCGCAAATCACCAACATGACCAATGGCAAAAACGTGGTCAATATGTGGCAAGGGCGCAGTTGCATGAACTGCCACACGCAGGTTCACGGCTCCAACAGCCCGTCCATCACCAACCCCTTGATGCGCTGAAGCACGGAGAATCATCATGTTTAAGCCAATTTCATCACATTGTTTTCAGCGTTCTGCATTGGCACTTGCCGTCTGTGCAGCCTTCGTGCCGGTCCAGGCTCAAACAAGCCCTGCGGAAACCACTGTTTTTGTCGGTGCCGGTGTGCTTGGTGGTGACCATGCAGACCACCCCTTGTTCGATCAATACAGTGGCATACCGATAGACAGTAACTTCGCCGGCATACTTGGCTTCGATTACAGTTTGCGCCAGGCAGAGACCGGCAATTGGGTTGATTTTTGGGGCTCCGATTTACTGGGCGACACGCGCGAATTGAACCTGGTATGGAAAAAACCAGGCGAATGGAAATTAACGGCAGACTTTTTGGGGTTGGTGCGAAATGACCCCAACCAAGTGAATACCGGTTTGGTGAACGCTGGTTCAACCGAGCCCCAGGTGGTCGCATTACCTGGCGGTGCGGGAACGGGCTCGAACCATGATTTGCAAACCAAGCGAACCAAGCTTGGTGTGGGCTACACCAAGATCATCAGCCCACGTATGCAGTTTGTCGTTGATCTCAAAACCGAAGAAAAAGAAGGTTCCCGGCTGTTTGGCATCGGCATGAACTGCCCTACCGCGTACGACCCGGCCTGCCTTGGCACCACGGGCATCAATGTGGGTTGGGCCACGCTGATGTTGCCCGAACCCATTGATTCAAATCACAGCCAGATTGAAGCAAGACTGAGCTATGCACTCGAAAAGCTGCGCTTGAGCGTGGGCTACTATGGCTCGTTTTATCGCAACGCCAATTCATCGCTGAACCCGATAGTGACTGGCCCTTTGTACAACCCGGTCGGTGAGTTGTTTCCGGTGAGCCCTGGCTTGCTCGGGTATTTGAACCAAGCTGTGGCCTTGCCCCCGGACAACCAGTCGCACCAGCTTGATGTGACTGGCAATTACGCCTTTACCGACAAAACACGCGGCACGTTCAAACTGGCGTACAGCATGGCCACCCAAGACGATGGTTTTGTGGCGGCCAGCTTACCCGGTACCACCAGTCTGGATGGACGTGTCAACACCACCCTGATGCAATTGGGCGTGACCTCTCGTCCCATGCCCAAGCTCTCCTTGCTGGCCGATGTGCGTTACCTGAACAAGGACGATGAGACGCCGATCCTGCCTTACAACATTGCCGGGGCAACCCCCTATACCAATCAAGACCTTTCCAATGAAAAGACCAGTGCCAAATTACAGGCCAACTGGCAGTTCAGTCCTGACTACCGGGGTAGCCTGGGGCTCGACTACGCATTGGTTGATCGAGGTGTTTTTACGTCCACCAGTGCCGTGGCAGGGATCACGGCGCTGCGCGAAACCACCGAAGAGACGGGTTTGCGGGCCGAATTGCGCCGCCGAATGTCAGAGACTTTGAGCGGCGCCATCAGCCTGTCTAGGAGCAGGCGCGACGGCTCAACCTGGCTCAAGGACAACAGTGGCTTGGGTGTGTCACCCGTGACCAATTTTTCAGACCCAGCACTGGTGAATGGCATTTTCATGCCGACTTTGGCCGACCGCCAGCGCGACAAAATCAGGCTTTATGCTGACTGGATGCCCAATAAGGATTGGTCTGTTCAGTTCAGCGCCGAGGAAGGCACTGACGAGTACACATCACCCAGTGTCTACGGTCTCAAAGACACCCGCATGAATCAATTCAGCGTGGACTGGTCGTATGCGGTTTCTTTCAGGCTGCAATTGAACGGTTATGCGTCAACGGGTGTGCAAACATTCAATCAATCACGCTACGCCGGTTCCGTCATGTCGTTCGACAACAGGACTACCAGTTTTGGACTGGGCTTTACCTCCAAGCCCAGTAACCAGCTGGAATTGGGCGGCAATCTGTCCTATCTGGATGATGACAGCAAATACGCGCAAAGCCTCGACCAAACGGCTGATCCTTATACGGTGGCGTCGCTTACGGCAAGTGGCGGTCTGCCAGACATCACTTTCCGGCAAACAGCCCTGAAATTGTTTGGCAAGTATGCGCTGAACAAAAAATCAGCAGTGCGAGTTGATTACGTGCATCAGAACGTCACTTACAACGACTGGGCCTGGGGCTATAACGGTGTGCCCTACACCTATTCTGATGGAACCACGCTGAGCCAAAAATCAGATCAGCGCGTAAATTTCATCGGGGTCACCTACATCTACCAGTTGCCCTGACAGGTAGGTTTACCTGACCAGCAAGGCGTTAATGGCGTTCAGGTCCTCGGCCTTGAGGGTCCCGTTGGCTTGGCGCAGCTTCAGGCTGGCCAGCAACACGTCGTAGCGCGCCTTGGCCAGCTTGGCCTTGGTGTCGAACAAGGCGGTCTGGGCATTAAGCACATCGATATTGATACGCACACCCACCTGGTAACCGAGCTTGGTGGCATCGAGTGCGCTCTGGCTTGAGGCCTCGGCAGCTTCCAGCGCCTTGACTTGGCCCAGACCTGACTCAACACCAAAAAA
>JAABRC010000156.1 GCA_011391115.1 Candidatus Egaibacter danicus
ACCGCCGATGCAGCGCTGACGGCGGATATGGCCAATATCTTCATCCATCTGGCGGGCCAAAGCCGGTTGGCACGGATGAACGATGTGTGGATGGCGCCCTTTCATCTGCATCGAAAGCTCATCCAGAAGATTGACGCGATCGCAGACGCCGTAGCGCAGGGCCAGCCTGGCCGGATCGTTGCAAAAATGAACGCCCTGACGGACGAGGCACTGATTTCGTCGCTCATTCGGGCCGGGCAAAAAGGCGTCAGTATTGACCTGATTGTTCGAAGCGCCTGCATCCTGCCGCCGCAGGTTGCGGGTTTCACCGACAACATCCGTGTCCGATCCGTGATTGGCCGGTTTCTGGAGCACACGCGCGTCTTCTACTTCCGCAGCGGCGACGTGGAGGATCTCTATCTCTCCAGTGCTGACTGGATGAACCGCAACATGATGCGGCGTGTGGAACTCGTCTGGCCCATCAAGGACCCGGCACAGCGTCAGCGCATTGTGGACGAGTGTCTAGTGGCCTACCTTCATGACGAGGTTGATGCGTGGGATATGTTGCCCAACGGCAAATATGTACGGGTGACGCCGGAAAACCGTCGTTTGGCGCACGGCGCGCAGGCGGCCCTGGCGAACCGCTATTCAGGACGAGACAACAGCGGGACAGCGCGTTCATGAACCTGATTCTGTGGCGTCACGCGGAAGCTCTGGAGGCCGGGGAGGGGGGTGATGACATGGCGCGCCCCCTGACGCCTCGCGGCGAGAAACAGGCTGCCCGAATGGCTACCTGGCTGGATCGCCAGTTGCCTGACGCTGCCCGCATTTTGGTTAGTCCCTCAAAGCGAACCGGGCAAACAGCCATGGCGTTGGGCCGGAAGTACAAGATTTGTGCAGAACTCTCGCCGGGCTGCAGCGCAGCCCAACTGCTGGAACTGGTGCAATGGCCGCAGGCCAAAAACACGGTGCTGGTGATAGGGCATCAGCCGACGCTGGGGCAAACGATAGCCCAACTGATGGGATTGACAGAGTCCGAGTGTGCGGTGAAGAAAGGGGCAGTCTGGTGGCTGAGAAGCCGGGAACGTGGCTCAGGTTCTCAGACCGTCGTGGTGACCGTTCAATCGCCTGAGGTTTTGTAGCCCTGCGTTGGCGGCCAGCCCTCTCGAACAATCAACCTTTCGCAGGGCGCCCCGTCTTGATGGACGGAACGACCTTGAGCGCGGCCAAAAATGCGGCATCCGGCATGGCGGCAAGCGCTTTGATGCCAGCGCGCAGCAGCTCGCTCTTTTTGACTGGATTGCTCAACTGGCCCGCACGTTCCTTCAGACTTGCCATCACAGCGTATTCGTCCTTAGGGACGGTAAAACTGTCACGAACCAGTTTTGGTTTCTTGGCTTTGACAGGCTTTTCAGCTTTTGGTTTGACTGCTGGCGAGCCCTGCGGTTGCACGACTGGTTTTGTCTCTTTTGCGGCAGGCTTTGTGACGCTAGCTACAGCCTTGACGGGTTGTTTGGATGCAGATCGGGTTGTCGCACGCGCCGTACTCGAACGCGCGCGTGCGGGGGCCGCCACGGCTTTGGTCGCGGTGGTAACGGCGGTTGCTTTTTTAACTGTGGTCATCAAACATTCCTTTATAAAACAGTTTATATAGTTTATATCGTTTATTTTTGATCGTCAAACTTGCAATGTCCAACCTTCGACTTTTGGGCAAATACTCTGAACTCGCCGTGTGCAATAAGGCGGGCGCTATGCAATTAGAAGCATGAATGGCAGGCACCCGAGTCAGTATTCATAAAACTGAAACATTCAAGTCATATCATTTGGCTGATGCCATATCTATTGGCTATTGCGGATAGTTGTCCTCAAAAGTCATAGGAGAGGTAGATGCAGATGAACGGCGAAGCTGTTGGGGGGGCTATGGGTCAGGCTTTTTCCGTCCTGTGGGGTGCCCGGTCGCGCAAGGTCCTTCAAGGTACGGGGACTTTGGCCGCCCTTCTTCGTGGCACGAGCCTTCGACCGGTCTACCAACCCATCGCCGTCCTGAATCAGGGTGCGATCTATGCGCACGAAGCCCTGATTCGCGGCCCACAGGACACATTGCTTCAATTTCCTGATGCGCTTCTTAAAGCTGCAGCCAACGAAGACCTGAACCTCGAATTCGAGAGTGCCTGCGTTATCTCCGCCTTGAGCCGATGGGGTGAACTGAAGGAACCTGGACGGGTGTTCGTCAACATCAGTGCGGACGTGTTAGTCCGCGTCTTGCGGGTATGCGGCCGCGAGGCATTGACGGAACTGGTTAGTGGCCTGGGCTTGCTTCCAAGGATGCTGGTGCTGGAGATCACGGAGCATGAGCGGGTGAAAGACATGGACCGTCTGGCTCGTATGGTCGAGGTTGTCCGTGAGGCGGGAGCGTCTCTGGCACTCGATGATTTTGGCGATGGCCGGTCCAGTCTTCGACTATGGTCGCAACTCAAGCCCGAGTTTGTCAAGATTGACAAGTATTTCACCAAAGACATCAGCCAGCATGCGGACAAGCTCAAGACCATCCAGGCCTTGCAGCAGATTGCAACTGTGTTCGATACGGCTCTCATCGCCGAGGGCATTGAAACGCAGGACGACCTGCGTGTCTTGCGTGATCTGGGAATACCTTATGGGCAAGGTTATCTGCTGGGTCGACCAGAACCAGAACCCAAAACCGGGATAGAGCGGCCAGCCTTAAGTGTTTTGAAGGACCTTCGGGTAGCGGTGTTCCCCGAGCACAAAAAGGCTAGTCAACTGGGCTACCTGCGCGGTATTTCCGTGATCGATGCGCCGGCTGCAAGTCCTGCGACTACCAACGACGAACTCGCGTTGATTTTTTTTGCCAATACACACCTCCACGCATTGGCAGTTGTTCGGGGTGATCAGCCAGTTGCGATCATCAACCGCGCACATTTCATGAACGAATACAGCCGGCTTTACTACCGGGACGTGTGGGGAAAGAAGTCGTGCATGATGCACGCCAACCACGAGCCCCGGTTGATTGAGCGCAATCACAATGTTGACGAATTGATAGGCATTCTGACCTCTGAAGATCAGCGCTATCTGGCCGATGGCTTCATCGTTACACAAAATGGCCGCTATGCAGGTCTGGGAACCGCAGACCAATTGGTGCGTTCGGTGACGGAGACGCGAATCGAGGCAGCCCGCCACGCCAACCCTCTCACGTTCCTGCCGGGAAACGTGCCGATCAGCCTGCACATAGAGCGCCTTCTCACCAGTGGGGCGGAGTTTGTAGCCTGCTACGCCGATCTGAATAATTTCAAACCATTCAATGACCAGTATGGGTACTGGCGGGGTGACGAAATGATTCGTCTGCTTGCAGGTATTTTGCAATCCAACTGCGATGCGCAACGAGATTTCGTCGGGCATGTTGGCGGAGACGATTTCATCCTGCTGTTCCAGAGTGACGATTGGCAGGCACGGTGCGCCCGAACCATTGCGGAACTGGCGGCGCGTGCCCGCGAACTATTTGACGAAAGAGCGCGGGAAATCGGCGGTATTGAGGCTGAAGACAGGCACGGTGTTTCCAGATTCTTTCCCTGCACAACACTATCGATTGGTGCTGTCGTGGTTCCAAGGGGTCGCGTGGCGAGGGCGGAAGAAGTAGCCACTGAAGCCGCATTGGCCAAACACCATGCGAAGATATCCGGTAGCGGGTTCTTCATACTGGGCCAATCCATAGTGGAACAGGTCGAAGAAGTGGACGGGTAGCAACTGATTCAAGTGACCTTGAAAGAAAATGAACAGGGTGTTTTTTGCCAGGCCAGCGTTTCTTCGCGCAGCAAGTGGGCTGATTGCGGATAGGCCTCGACCCAGCCCAGGCGGCAGGTCAGTTCGAAGCCGTTGCCTTGGCGGCTGTCATTCACGATCTGCAAACCTGCCGTGTCTGGATCCCGCCTGGCGTGGCACAGGATGATGGCCAGGCGTAGCGCCAGAAGCTGCTGCACGAAGACCTGGTCTTCAAAATCTGCATCCAGCTTGCGCAGCTTGCCGCGTTGCCCCAACACCAGCAGGCTGAGCTTGTGCAATTCAGCCGCCGCAAATCCCATCGCGTCGGCGTTGTCTAGAATATAGGCACCATGCTTGTGGTAGTCGCTGTGTGAAATCTGGGTGCCAATTTCGTGCAATTGCGCCGACCACATCAGCTTGCGCCGGTTACGCTCGTGATCCGGAGTGGACAGGTCCGACGAATTAGTGTGAAGCTGGTCAAACAATTGGGTCGCTACTATACCGACCCGGTTGCCATGCGTCGCGTCAGCCTCGAATTTGGTAACCAGCCGCTGAACTGATCTGGACCGGGTGTCAGCCGTGTCTTCCGTGTTCCCCACCAGGTCATACAACACGCCGTGCCGCAGCCCGCCGCTGGCGGCCTTCATTTCGTTGATACCCAGCAAATCAAAAGTAGCCCGCAGGATGCTCAACCCTCCGCCAATAATGGCCCGCCGGTCATCCTTCATCCCTGCTAGCCGCAGGCGGTCCGCGTTCTGGGCTTCCAGTAGTTTTTCCAGCAGCCAGTCCAGCCCCGCCTGGGTGACCGAGCCCTCCGGCCAGCCGGCAGCTGCCAACACATCTCCCACGGCACCAATGGTGCCCGCAGAGCCGTAGGCCACGTCCCAGGAGTCCCGGCGATACGCGTTCAGGGCTTCATCCAGTACTGCCTTGGCGGCAATCTCGGCCATCTGAAAGGCGCGTGAGGTGAATTTGCCGTCAGCGAAATAGCGCGCGGACCAGGCAATGCTGCCTACGCGATAAGACTCCATGACCCTCGCATCAGATCCGTGACCCAATATCAGTTCGGTAGACCGCCCGCCAATGTCGGCGACGAGCCGGCGCTCGGAAGATTGGGGCAGCAGCTTGGCCACACCCAGATAGATCAGGCGGGCTTCTTCCCGGCCGGAAATCACGTCAATGGGAAAGCCCAGGATGTCATTGGCCTTGAGCAAGAAGTCTTCCCGGTTGCGGGCCTCGCGAAGCGTCTGGGTCGCAACGGCGCGCACCTGGGTCTTCTTGAAACCCGCCAGCCGCTCACCAAAACGGGCCAGGCAGTCCCAACCGCGTTGCATGGCCTCGGGTGTCAGGTTGCGTTCGTCGTCCAGACCGTTGCCCTGGCGCACCGTTTCCTTCAGGTATTCCGTGCGGTAAAACTGCCCATGGTCCAGGCGCCCAATCTCCAGGCGAAAGCTGTTGGAGCCCAAGTCCACGGCAGCCAGTCGAGTTCC
>JAABRC010000157.1 GCA_011391115.1 Candidatus Egaibacter danicus
ACTCAAAGCGGCCATCTGCGTGGCGTCGAGTTGTCGGATGTCGTTGGTGGCTATGGCGGCCACTTGCGCGGTGGTGAGTGCGCCCAGTTGCGGCAAGGTGAGCGCCGCCACCTGGGCGGTGGTCAGGGCCACGATCTGAGACGTGGTGAATCCAGGGATGGCAGCAGCCGAGAGGTTCGCAAAGTCGTCCACTTCCATGGCCACGATCTGCGTCGCAGTCAGGCGGGCCAGTTGAGCGGAGGTCAACGCTCCCGCCTGCTCGGTGGACAGTGCCACCACCTGCGCGGTGCTGAGCCCCGGAATGGCATCCGTTGCCAGACCGGCGATTTCGGTCTCCATGGCGGCGATCTGTGCGGTGGAGAGCCTGCCCACCTGCGTGGCCGAGAAGCCAGCGATCTGGTCAGACGAGAGAGCGGCAATTTGGTCCGTGCTCAGTTGCTGGAGGTCGTCGGTCGCCAGCGAGCGAACCTGGGCAGAGCTTAGCGCGGCAACCTGTGTGGTGCTCAGCGCAGCCACTTGCGCCGTGGTCAGCGCAATGATCTGCGAGCTGGTCAGGCCCGGGATGGCCGCAGCACTGAGATGAGACACATCGGCCGTCTCGATCGCAGCAATCTGCGTCACGGTCATGGCGCCAAGCTGGGCCGAAGTCAGAGCTGCCACCTGGGCACTCGACAAGGCCACCACCTGGGCGGTGGTCAAGCCCTTGACGGCGCTGGTGGACAACTGGCCGACGTCAGCCGACTCAAGCGCGGCCAGCTGGATCAGGCTCAGAGATGCGACCTGGGTGGATGTGAGTGCACCCACTTGGCCAGCGGTCAGCGCGGTGATTGCCGCAGCGTCAAGACCGGTCAGCGCAGCCGTCGTAATCTGCGCCAGATCTGCCCCTTCGATCGACTGGATTTGGGTGGTGCTCAGCGCCGCGAGTTGCACAGACGTCAATCCACTTGCCTGGGCCGTGGTCAAGGCACCCAATTGCGCACCCGTGAGCGAAGCCATGTCTACCGCCTCGATGGCCGTAATCTGGGCCTTGGTCATCACCGAGATGTCGGCGACTTCGATCGCAGCCACTTGGGTGCCGGTCAACGCAGCCACCTGAGCCGTGGTGAACGCTGGTATCTGCAACGTGGAGAACGCGGCAATATTGGGTGCGGTGATCGCCTGGATCTGGTCAACGGTCAGCGCCCGGATCTGGGTGCTCGTGAACGCTGCAATATCTTCGGTGGTCAGTGCGGCGATCTCGGCCGTGGTCAAGGCGGCGATCTGCGACGCAGTCAGGCCAGTGATGATGCTGCTCATGGGGCACTCCTAAGGGGCGTTAAACGGCTTGAATTGAGAAAATCAATCGATTTGACCGGGCTCAATTCGGTGAAAAAAGGCCGGCCGCTCCAGTGGAATCGACAGTTTCTCTCGTAACTTGAGCAGGCCAAGGCTTGGTCAATTGTTGGAAACGGATCACTTTTCCATTGGCCGGAAATGAGCCAAATTTCCCCATCAGCTCGGGTCTTCACAAGGTGAGCGGTTGGGGCAAACTTCAGCGCAAGCACCGATGCCCAGTTGAATGACCTGCCGAATACCGAACGCTAGACGTTGAGCCGTGCGTGGCGCAGTGAGACATTTGTCACAGCAGCAGGCAGGATGGGATGGATTACAGTCCTTGAGTAACAGACTGAAACAACCCAAAGATACCCAGCAAGGAACCCCAAACCCATGTTTTCCAGCCTGAAATTGCCCAACAACGAAATAGGCCAGGCTCTCACCGATTTCCGGGGCGCGTTTCGCAGCGTGGGCGTTTTCAGCGCCATCATCAATTTCCTGATGCTGGTGCCTTCGCTGTACATGTTGCAGGTTTATGACAGGGTGCTCAGCAGCCGCAACGAAACCACGCTTTTGATGCTTACGCTGATGGTGGTCGGCGCCTACCTGCTGATGAATGGCCTCGAGTTCGTGCGCAGTTTTGTGCTGATCCGTGTAGGGGCCCAGCTGGACATGAAGCTCAACAAACGGGTCTACACCGCCGCGTTTGAACAGAACCTCAAGCGTGCGGGCAGCAATGCGGGGCAATCGCTGCAAGACCTCACAACCATCCGCCAGTTCGTTACCGGGCAATCCTTGTTTGCTTTTTTCGACGCGCCCTGGTTTCCGATCTATCTGGCCATGATCTTTCTGTTTGACTGGGTACTTGGCGTGTTCGCCCTGTGCGGCACCTCGGTGCTCATCGCCCTGGCGTATGCCAACGAGGTACTGACTCGCAAACCGCTGAGCGAGGCAAACAGCATGGCTGTGGCTGCTGGCGCTCTGGCAACCAACAACCTGCGAAATGCAGAAGTGATTGAAGCAATGGGCATGCTGCCCAACCTGATGTCACGCTGGTTCAGCCTGCATGGCCGTTTCCTCCTGCTGCAGGCCGACGCCAGCGAAAAAGCGAGCATCGTGTCGGCGTCCAGCAAATTTGTGCGCGTCGCCATGCAATCCCTGATCCTGGGGCTGGGGGCGCTGCTGGTACTCGAAGACCGCATTACCCCTGGGATGATGATCGTGGGCTCCATATTGATCGGGCGCGCCATGAGCCCGGTGGATCAACTTATCAACGTATGGAAAGGATGGTCGTCCACCCGGAGCGCGTACGACCGGCTGAGCGAACTGCTGACCAGCAACCCGCCGAGGCTCCAGGGCATGCCCTTGCCCAAACCAAAGGGCCAGCTGTCTGTTGAAAGCGTGACTGCGGCACCACCGGGGTCGGCCGTTCCAGTGCTGCGAAACCTTCATTTCGGCATAGCGGCCGGAGATGTCCTGGGTGTGATCGGACCCAGTGGCTCGGGCAAATCGACCTTGGCCAGACTGTTGGTCGGCGTCTGGCCTGCTGCCGGCGGCAAGGTGCGCCTGGATGGCGCGGACGTCTACCAATGGAACAAGGATGAGCTTGGACCTCACCTGGGCTATCTACCTCAGGACATCGAGCTGTTTGGCGGCACAGTCGGAGAAAACATTGCCCGTTTCGGGGAGGTCGACTCTGTCAAGGTGATTGAGGCCGCTCAGCGCGCTGGCGTGCATGACATGATCCTGCATCTGCCAAAAGGCTATGACACCCTGTTGGGTGACGGTGGATCGGGCCTATCGGGCGGGCAGAAGCAGCGTCTGGGCCTGGCCCGAGCAATGTATGGAGACCCCTCATTGATCGTGCTGGACGAGCCGAACTCCAACCTCGACGACTATGGTGAGCAGGCACTGCTGGCCGCCATCACAGACCTACGTCAAAGGGGCACGACCCTGGTCATCATCACGCACCGAACCAGTGCCATTGGCATCACCAACAAACTGTTGCTGTTGCGTGATGGGACGGCCCAGATCTTTGGCCCTACCCAGCAAGTTCTCGCTGAACTAGCCAAAGCCAGTCAGCAGCCGCAGCGCCAGAAGGTGTCCAGCGCCGCGCAACCAACACCGCAAGCAGCCACCCTCCCGGGTCAGGCTGCTACCCAAGCAGACCTCGCTGCCGCCGTGCCTAACGCTGGCCAGGCAACTTGAAACCGAACCACGCGACAAGGAACCCACCTTGATGATCAACAGCGTCCCCGAAGTCGCCGCAATCGCGTCCGCCAACAGCGAAAAACCCCCCTTGAAAACCGACCCTCGTCCCCACGCTCGCTTGGGCTGGTGGATTGTTCTGGCGGGACTGGGCAGCTTTGTCTTTTGGGCCATGGTCGCACCGCTGGAAAAAGGTGTTCCCATGGCAGGCACCGTCACTGTGGCAGGAAACAAAAAAGCGATTCAGCACCTCAGCGGAGGCACGGTCGAAGACATTCTGGTGAGGGAGGGCGACGCCGTCCGGGCTGGCCAGACGCTGGTTCGGATGAACAGCGTACAGGCCCGCACCAACGCCGCGATCACCCGGATTCAGTTTGTCACCGCGCGCATCACGGAGGCTAGATTACTGGCTGAACGCGATGGTCTCAACGCCGTACCGACTCCTCCAGATATCGAGACAACCGAGAGCAGTACCGGCTCTTCTCACGCCATCAACATCCAGCAGCAACTGTTTGTTTCCCGCCGCAGCGCACTAACCAGCGAACTGTCTGCCATCGACGAGAACATCGCCGGACTGCAGTCATTCAATGCCGCCCTAGAGGCGTCGCGTGAGGGGAAAAGATTGCAGCTTGGTTTGCTTCTGGAGCAACTTGAAGGTATGCGAGAGCTGGCCCGTGACGGGTTTGTTCCTCGCAACCGGTTGCTGGAACTGGAGCGCACCTACGCCCAAATGGCGGTCTCGATTTCCGACGATACGGGCAATCTGGGTCGTAGCCTGCGGCAAATAGCTGAACTGAAGTTGAGGCGGCTACAGCGTCAACAAGACTTCCAGAACCAAGTTCAGACGCAACTCGCAGAAACACAAAAAGAGGTTGATGCGCTGCGCAACCGACTCGAAGCCCTTGACTATGAGCTCGCGAACGCATCGGTCAGGTCTCCGGTTGACGGGCTGGTGGCAGATGTGAGCATCTTCACGGAAGGAGGTGTTGTGGCACCCGGATTCCGCATGATGGACGTACTTCCAACCGGGGAACGTCTCGTTGTAGAGGGGCAGGTCCCCGTGCACCTAATTGATTCGGTTCGCGCAGGACTGCCTGTCGAGCTCATCTTTTCTGCCTTCAACCAGAACACCACACCTCGAATTCCAGCCGTGGTCACGCAGGTGTCACCCGACCGACTCATTGATGCGCAGACAGGTCTGCCCTACTACCGCATGCAAACTGAAGTCACGCCTCAAGGCCGTTCGCTGATGTCCACACTGGATGTGCGTCCTGGCATGCCAGTGGAGCTTTTCGTAAAAACCGGTGAGCGCACACTCATGAGCTACTTGGTACGTCCCTTACAAGACAACTTCAAGATGTCGCTGACTGAGGAGTGAACATGTCCATCGACGTTCAAATCCTCCAACGGGCAGCACGCTCAGCAACATGGATCCTGACGGCCACCATCAGCTTCCTTTTTCTGGGTGGGCTGGCGCAAGCTGCAAACTTGGGAGTTGTGCAAGCCTATCAAGCTGCGCGCCTGAATGACCCGGTGTACCGCGCTGCGGTAGCAGAACATGAGGCTGGCCAGGAATACCAGAGACTGGGGCAGGCACAGCTGTTGCCGTCAATCTCAGCTTCATATGCAAATAGCCGCAATCACGCTGATGTCAACAGCGTCCAAGGTGGCA
>JAABRC010000158.1 GCA_011391115.1 Candidatus Egaibacter danicus
TTGTTTGCTTACCTGAGCAGCATCCCCGCCGTTGAGCAGCCCAACAGGAGCCATACCCTGCGCTGGCCGTATGCAACACAAGCCGCACTGGCGGCCTGGCGGGCACTGCATTTCAAAACAGGGGGGGGTGAGCCTGAAGCGGCCAGATCAGAGCAGTGGAATCGGGGTGCCTACCTGGTACGCGGGCTGGGCCATTGCACCGCCTGCCATACGGCCCGCAATGCGCTGGGAGGCTCCGACATGGCGCACGAATTCAGTGGTGGGCTCATGCCGGTTCAGGACTGGTATGCCCCTTCGCTGACGTCCCCTCGGGAGGCTGGTGTTGCAGCCTGGAGCCCTCCCGAGATCACCCAACTGCTGGCAACAGGCTGGTCTGCCCGTGGGTCGGTCAGCGGCCCTATGGCCGAGGTGGTTCTGCACAGCACCCAATACTGGTCTCTGCCAGACCTTGAAGCAACCGCTGTATTTTTGAAAGCCTTGCCGGGAGCACCGCCCGAGCAACCCACTAGTGAGTCTGCACCCTTCGCCGCCGTTCGTAGGGCTCCCACTCTCCCTTCAGAAAAGGGAGCCCGGCTCTACGAAAGACATTGCGCGCAGTGCCACGGCAAAGAAGCCGAGGGCGTGCTCAATGCCTATCCGGCACTGGCAGGCAACCGGGCCGTTACCCTCCCAGTGACCGCCAACCTGATACAAATCGTCCTCAACGGCGGCTTTTCGCCTGCCACGCAGGGAAACCCACGGCCTTTTGGGATGCCACCGTTTGCGCTGATCCTCAGCGATCAGGATATGGCGGAGGTACTCACCTACATCCGGACATCATGGAACAATCAGGCTTCCCCGATAACTGAGCTGGACGTGAACCGTTTCAGGGAAAAAACAGCCCAGTCCGGCAGATAATGAACTGTCCCGGCCCGCCAGGGTCCTAAACCTCAGGAGCAGATGATGGCTAAAGGTCAGCAAAACAGCAACAAGATGGTCAAGAAACCCAAGAAAGATACGTCACCGCCCAAGCCGGTATCGCCGGACGCCGTGCGTCCCACGATCACGACCGTGGTACCGGTTCGCGGAAAACTGAAAAAGTAAACCCCAGTCTTTTGTCGTGAAAGCACCATGAGCGACAACTCCAGATTCAGGAACCTGCAGCGCACTCCCTGGGAACCATCTGGTGGACTGACCGAGGAAAGTACGGCGCAAGGCGTGTTCACCGACGGTTATGCCCTGCCGCAGATGGTTGAAGATCTGCGCAAGTACCAGGCTGAACTGGAGATCCAGAACGAAGCTCTGCGCTACAGCCAGTTGGCTGCGGAAGGTGCGTCTGAACGTTTCCTGGCGCTGTTTTCCAATGTGCCCCTTGCCCTGATGGTGGTTGACGAAACCGGGCTGGTGCTGGAAAGCAATGCCATGGCTTTGCGCATGTTCCGTCCGTCCGAGAGCGATTCACCTTTGAACTTTTTGCTCCCGTTTGTTGACGGTCGGCATTCGGACAAAGTGGCACAGGCTTTTTCGCAGGCGAAACTGCGAGGTACCAGCGAGAGCAGCGAAATCGTCTTTTCTGGTGGCTCCAGTGGGCTCTTCACCGGCGACTTGCATATTGCCCGCATTGAGAACCCGCTGGACGAAATGGCCAATTTTATTTGCGCCATCATTGATCAGGGACCGCTACTCACCGAGCGCCAGGCCCTGCAGGCCAGCGCCGTTGCGCTTCGCCAGCGCAACGAGGAACTTCACCAGAGCGAGTCGCGGCTGGCCGCCATCATCAATTCTTCTCTGGACGCAATAATTTGCGTGGATGCAGACGGCACCATTTCTGTTTTCAATCCTGCAGCGGCCATCCTGTTCCAGTGTCCTTCGGATCAGGCGCTGGGCAGCCCACTGGAGCGGTTCTTGCCGCAAGCAGTGAGTACGCTGGCTTACTCTCAGGTGTCCACCCACGCGCAGCTGGGTGAAATGGAGGGCCGAACCGCCGAAGACAAGGTGTTGTCGGTTGAGGTCAGCGTTTCTACCGAACGCAGGCCCGAAGGCGATATCACAACCGTCTTTGCCCGGGACCTGACCGCCAGAAAGAAGATTGAGACCCACCGCAATGTGCTGGAAGCCCAACTGCGTGAGTCGCACAAAATGCAGGCCGTCGGCACCATGGCGGGCGGCATTGCCCACGACTTCAACAACATCCTCAGTGCGATCCTGGGCAATGTGGAACTGGCCAAACTGGATACACCGGCCGAATCACCCGCATTGGTCAGTTTGACGGAGATCGAGAAAGCCGGGCGCCGCGCCCGTGATCTGGTTCGTCAGATTCTCACATTCAGCCGCAACGACCCCCCCAAGCGCAGCCCCATTCATCTTGCGGAAGTGGTTCACGAGACGATGCGCCTGCTGAAGGTGACACTGCCCCCCACTATCGACATGCAGTTGGTGATTCATCCGGGGACGCCTGCCGTTCTGGCTGATGCCACACAGGTTGAACAAGCGGTACTCAATCTATGTACCAACGCCATTCAATCAATTGGCAAGGACCGTGGCACTGTTGTCATTGAACTGGGGAACCCTCCACTGGGTGCCAGACAGGTGGAGCGCCGTGGCTCATCGCGCGGCAACCACGTTCGTCTCGCTGTGAAAGACAGTGGGGCCGGCATTGACCCGGATACCCTGCGCCGCATCTTTGAACCCTTTTTCACCACGAAACCGGTTGGCGAGGGCACAGGCCTCGGACTGGCCGTTGTGCACGGCATCATGCGCACCCATATGGGTACCGTGGGGGTTCAGAGCAAGCTGGGGAAAGGCAGTACTTTCACGCTATATTTCCCACCCATTGATGCGCCGGCTGTGCCTATTGAGACTGACGTCAAAGGGACTGTCGACATTCAGGGCCAGGGCAAACACGTGATGTATGTGGATGATGATCAGGCACTGGTTTTTTTGGTTGAACGGGTTTTGACGCGCAGGGGCTTCAAGGTCACTTCGTTCACCGATCCGCACATGGCCGCAACCGCGCTGCGTGCCGACCCGCAGGATTACCACTTGCTGGTAACTGACTACAACATGCCTGGCTACTGCGGCGTGGACCTGTTGCGTGAGGCCAGGGTCATCCGCCCTGGTCTGCCCGTGGCGCTGGCGTCAGGTTATGTAACGGCTGAAATCGAACAGAGCGCCATTGCCGAGGGTGCGCGCGCACTGATCCACAAGCCCAATGATGTTGAGGAATTGTGCGAGATCGTCCAACGGCTGATTCTGGACAATGAGCAGCACTGAGCTGCAAGTCGTATTTGAAGACAACGCGCTGCTGGTTGTGGACAAACCGGCAGGTTTGCTCTCGGTTCCTGGAAGAGGCGAGGACAAACAGGATTGCCTGAGCGCCCGGATACAGCGGCGTTTTGCTGATGCGCTTGTTGTGCACCGGCTGGACATGGCAACCTCCGGGCTGATGATCATGGCCCGCAGCGCTGCGGCCCAGCGGACGTTGAGCGATGCGTTCGCCAGCCGTGATGTTGTGAAACGCTACATCGCCGTGGTAGACGGTCATATTCCAGTTGAGGGAAGCGAATGGAATGTGATCGATTTGCCCATCCTGGTGGACTGGCCCAATCGACCGCGGCGCATCATTGATACCACCTTGGGCAAACCCAGTGTGACGCGATGGCGCGTGCTGGTGGAGGGTTCCCCGTCACAAGCAGCCTCAAGAATCCGGGAACCTGACACTACACGGCTGGAACTGGAACCCCTGACGGGGCGCTCACACCAGTTGCGCGTTCACTTGAAATCCCTGGGGCATGCCATTCTGGGGGATACGCTGTATGCCAGCCCGGAGGGCCAGGCCAAATCAGATCGCCTGCTGCTGCATGCCTGCGGGTTGACCGTGAAACACCCCTACACAGGCCAGGCGCTTGAGTTTCGCTCGGCTCCCCCGTTTTAGGCGACAGGGTTATATCTGCCACTCCAGCTACCATGTGGTCATGACAAAACACCTCACCGTCCTGACGGGTGGTTCTCGTGGATTGGGGCTGGCCATGGCCCAGCAATTGCTCAAACGCGGCGACACCCTCCTGTGCATTTCACGCCAGACCAGTGATACGCTGCCTGCTTTTGCTGAAGCTGCTGGAGCCACTCTGCTGCAATGGTCACAAGACCTGGCTCACGGTGACAAGGCCAGCACACGGCTTGAGCAGTGGCTGCACACGCAGGCTGACAAAGAGTTCACCCATGTCACGCTGATCAATAACGCGGGTGTCATCGGCCGCATCGAACCCCTCAGTCAAACGGACCCCGTCGACCTGGCGCATTCGCTGCGCGTGGGACTGGAGGCACCCATGCAGCTCACGGCAGCATTTCTGCGCGCAACCGGGGATTGGCACTGCGAGCGCAGCGTACTGAATATCTCCTCGGGCCTGGGGCGGCGGCCCATGGCCTCGCAAGCAGCTTACTGCGCCGCCAAGGCGGGCCTTGATCATTTCACCCGTTGCCTAGCCCTGGACGAAGCCGGCAAACCCTTTGGAGCCAAAGTGTGCTCTCTGGCGCCGGGTGTTATCGATACCGACATGCAGGTGCAACTGCGGTCGGCTCGACCAGAGTTGTTCCCTGATCAAGCCGGTTTTGCCAGTCTGAAATCACAGGGCCAGCTCATCAGCCCCGAGGCCGCTGCAGGACACGTTTTGGCTTATCTGGCACGTCCTGATTTTGGGAGTCAGTCGGTGGCAGATGTGCGGGACGCCGGTTGACAGTAAGCTGCTCGAAACCTTTTCCCGGCACACTCCGTCTTCCAGCCCGATTATTTAACCCCAAGGAGCCCCCATGAGCCGTGAAGTTGTTGTTGTCAGTGCGGTCCGCACCGCCATTGGTACATTTGGTGGCAGCCTGAAAGATATTCCCCCCACTGACCTGGCCGCCCAGGTGGTGCGTGAGTCCCTCAAACGTGCCGGCGTCAGTGGCGAAGACGTAGGCCACGTGGTATTCGGGCACGTCGTGAACACCGAGCCAAAAGACATGTACCTGTCTCGCGTCGCAGCCATCAACGGCGGCTGCGCCGAAGGCACGCCAGCCTTCAACGTGAACCGCCTGTGTGGATCAGGTCTGCAGGCCATCGTGAACGCCAGTCAGAGCATTTTGCTGGGCGACACCGACATTGCCATCGGGGGTGGCGCCGAGAACATGAGCCGCGCTCCCTTTGCGTCTTT
>JAABRC010000159.1 GCA_011391115.1 Candidatus Egaibacter danicus
ACCCTTATAACTTGCCGGGTGATTGACCTCAACACGGGCCGGGATTTTTTCACCGGTTTCCTTGTCGTGGATGATGATGTCACTGGCAAAAAGCTTGGGCATACCGGTGGAGTAAAACTCGACAATGAACTTCTTGAGTTCAATGGCAAACGGCAACTCCTGCAGCAGGATACCGTCGGACTGGTTCAAGATCGCCGTGCTGGACTGCGTGCCTTCAGCCACCAGCAGATTGCCGCGAAAGGTCGGGTTGCGCTCACTCAGGCGGTGTTCCGGCTTCACGTCGGCAATCATGCCACCACCGGTATAGGGCGTCTTCCCGTTAAACAGCATTTGCGCGCGCACGATGAGATCCCCATCGAGCAAACCACCCAGGCACACCAGAACAATGGCACTGTGCGCAGCGATGTAGCCCAGTTTGTTGGCTGCGCCTGCTTTGGCGGCCACCATCCAGCCACCGCCCGAAGGCGTGTCCCGCTGCTGCAGTTTGACTTTCCAGCCGCCTCCCACCAGCATGGCACCTAACCGACGTGCCGCCGCTTCTGGCGCATCCATGAGTGTGGCTTCAGCCCGGTGTCCAAAAGCCTTCAGGCTTTGTTCGCGGATATTTTCCTTATAGGCCTTCAGGTCCACCAGGATCTTGGGAGTGTTGCGCGCAATACAAAGTGATGTACTGGTAACCAAAAAAGCGAGAATGAGCAGGAACCACCAGGCGCTATAGACCGAATACAGGCTCACCCGACCAAATACTTCGGTCCAGAAGGGTCCGAACTGATTGACATAGTTGTTGATTGGCTCGTGCTGCTTGAGGACTGTGCCAATTACTGATGCGATACAGATCACGGTCAGCAGCGAGATCGAGAACCGCATGCTTGAGAGCAACTCCACCGCAGCGCGCATTGCGGGAGATCGCGTCTTGAGCTCAATACCTTCGGTGGAAACGGTCATGGGTGAATTGTCACGAACTCAAACAAAAAGGGCGGGACTATCTGACGATACCCGCCCCTCCTTGGGGTATTTTCCGGAAAATTAGTTCAACCAATCATCGGTGCCTCGGCAAATAAAAATCAGCGCAGGCCGGCGATGTAGTCAGCCACAGCTTTGATCTCGCGATCATTCATCTTGGCGGCAACCTGGGTCATCTGGACGCTGTTCTTGCGCGAACCGTCACGAAAACCGTTCAGTTGCGCCGTTACGTATTCAGCATGCTGGCCACCGAGACGCGGGTACTGGGCCGGAATGCCTGCACCATTGGGGCTATGGCAACCAGCACAGGCGGCAATCTGACGGTCGGCAATGCCACCACGATAGATACGCTCACCCAGCGTAACGAGTTCCTTGTCTTTGGCAAAACCAGGCTTGTTCTTTTTAGAAGCCACCCAGTACGAAATGTTGCGCATATCATCGTCAGACAGTGTTGCTGCAAAACCGCTCATGATCGCGTTGGCCCGTTTGCCCGATTTGAATTCCTGCAGTTGCTTGACCAGATACTCAGGATGCTGCTGCGCCAGTTTGGGGTTGGCAGGGGTACCGGAGTTGCCATCCGCAGCATGGCAGGCAGCGCAAACAGCCGTAAAGCTGGCTTCGCCTTTGGCCAGATCAGGCTTCACCATTTTTGCTGGCGCTGATTTGGCGTGCGCTGGAGCCGAAGCTGCTTCAGCAGCTGGTTTGGCTTCCTGGGCAAACGCAGAAACGGTGGATACGGCCAGAGAGGCAACCATCAACAGGTGAGCAATCAACTTCATGGGATAGAACGTGTCAAGTAGCGTGGCGAAAGATATTGGCGGGGCAAAACAGCATGATTCTACAATGCGCCCTCGGGTTTCCCCTTTAAAACAATGACTACCAACCTCAAGCCGCCGGCTGCAAGCATCAAAACCGGCACGGACGCGAAGACCGCGGCCACCATCGCACTGGGTTGGTTACACACCGCCAAATTCCTGACCACAGCCCCACAACTGCACTTTTTGCCGGCGCTGGACGTGCCCGAAATCGCGTTTGTAGGCCGGTCCAACGCCGGCAAATCCACCTGCATCAACACCCTGACCCAGCAGAAACAGCTGGCTTTTGCGTCCAAAAAGCCAGGCCGTACCCAGCACATCAACCTGTTCTCATTAGGCAAACAAGGCATTACCGATGCCGTGCTTGCCGATTTACCGGGTTATGGTTATGCGGCCGTGCCCAAGCAGGACAAAATTCGCTGGCAGCAGGTCATGGCCAACTATCTGGTGACGCGCGAGAACCTCAAAGGCATTGTGTTGATGTGTGATCCGCGCCACGGCCTGACCGAGCTGGATGAAATCCTGCTGGATGTAATCCGTCCCCGGGTGGCCGAAGGGCTGAAGTTTCTGGTTGTTTTGACCAAAGCTGACAAACTCAACAAAACGGAGCAGACCAAAGCCCTGTCCATCATGAACCTGCAAGCCGGCGGTGGTGAGGTGCGGCTGTTTTCCGCCACCAAGCGCATCGGCATTGATGAAGTGGCCGAACTCCTCTGGAAGTGGGCACATCCGGTCGATGCGACCGCTGGCGCTTCGGCGACCTGAGCCACACGTCGTTGGCGTTGATTTGCAGTTGCTATATATTTTATAGCTAATCACGCATATCCGGCGAGGGCCAAGGCCTTATTTCCCATCCATTTCAGCATAAACTGACGGCTCGCCACCAGGCCTCAGCTTGAAACGCTTGTGCACCCAATAGTATTGGGCGGGCATTTCATCGATATAGTCCTGCAGGCACTCGTTCATGTAGGCGGCGTCCGCCTCCAAATCTGCTGTGGGATAGTTCTGCCAGGCCGGCAAAATGCGTACGTCATAGCCTTGGTCCGTCATACAGGTCAACACGGGCACCACTTTGGCACCACCCAGCCTGGCAAAACGGGACAGTGAAGGCAATGTCGAAGTCAACACCCCGTAAAACGGCACAAAAACCGACTCCTCCAGGCTGAAGTTCATATCTGGCAACAAATACAGTGGGGCACCACGCCGCAGCGCTGACACGATCTTCTTGGCGCCATCAGCGCGACCAAACAGCTTGACCTTGCCAAACCGCTGGCGCCCCGCCAGGATCCATGCATCAAGAACCTTGTCAGACTGGCTGGAATAAATGGTGGTGAATTCACGCGGCATTTGCTGCGTCAGCGCCGTCCAGCCGGCGTCCAGACCGACAAAATGCGGGGAAAAAATCACTGTCGGTTGTTCCCCCTCCAATTCCTGGCGTGCACCAGTGATGCGCAGCCGTTTCTGAACGGTTTGCGGCGACCCATGCCACAGCCATCCGCGGTCCAGCCATGCCTGCGCAAAATAGATGAAGGTCCTGATGGTCAACGCGCGAATGTGCCGGGGCGAGTCCATTGGGTAGCAAAGCTGCAGGTTGACCCGCACCACGTGCCTTCGCGCCGAAGCCAGAACAAACAGCGCCCAGCCCAGCACCCAGCCCAGCGCGCGCACCCAGGGCAACGGCAGTTGCCCCAGCAGGCGCATGACGACGATTCCGATACGGCTCAACATGAAACGGGGTTCGCTTTCACTTTTCCTGCCTGGGCTGCTTGTAGCGGGCATAACCCCACAAATATTGTTGCGGACATTCGCGAATCAATTGTTCCATGGCCTGATTGATCTGAAGCACTGCGATGTCCAGGTCGGATGACAGTGGCTGCATCAGTTCCCGAACGTGAATGCAAAACCCCCTTCCCCACGACAGTCGTTCGGCCCATGCCACGAGCACCGTGGCACCAGTCTGCTGAACCAGCCTGGCCGCCAGCGTCATCGTGTAGGCCTTGCGACCAAAAACCGGCGCCCACTGCCCCATGCCTTCCGGTGGAACCTGGTCTGGCAGCAAGCCCACGGCCCGGCCATTGCGTAGCGCACGGATCATCTGGCGCACGCCAGCCAGATTGGTCGGTGCGGTTTCCAGACCCGGGCGGTTGCGGGCTGACGCCATGACTTTTGCCAGCCAGGGCTGCCGGGCCGGGCGGTACAGCACCGTCATCGGACCATACCGTTCGTTGTAGCGCTCGGCCGCACTTTGGGCGGATATTTCGAAACAACCCATGTGGGGCGTAAGGAAAACAATGCCCTGGCCTGCCGCGTAAGCCTTGTCCACCGCAGCATCGTTATCCCATTCGTAATGAATGGGAACCCCCATCCACAATCGGGGTAACTCGGCCACCATGCGTCCAGTGTGCCCGATGGCGCCGCGCACCTGCGCTGCGCTGTAACCTGCCAACGCAGCATTCTGCGCAAAACGCTGGCGATAGGTGGACGACAAACCATAAGCCAGCCAGCCCAATACCCACCCGATGGCATGCAATAACCACAAAGGCAGGTATGAAAACAGACGGAACAGCAAAGACATGCGAATTGTTAGAATACAGGCGTCGCTGAGTTATGAACTACTTGCAGGGCGACGTGAGTCCGTATCTTAATGAACGGCTCGAAAAATAAATCTGCTAAAGCGTTCGCTAAAGGCTCCAAAGCTCAAGGCAACGCAAAACGTGTGCTTTGAAACAACAATTGGAGCTTAACCAACATGGCGAACGACTTTCTTTTCACTTCCGAATCCGTATCTGAAGGCCACCCTGACAAAGTGGCAGACCAGGTGTCTGATGCGATCCTTGACGCAATCTTCAAGCAGGATCCGCGTAGCCGCGTAGCCGCCGAGACGCTGTGCAACACCGGTCTGGTGGTGCTGGCCGGCGAGATCACGACCAACGCCCATGTGGACTACATCCAGGTCGCTCGTGACACCATCAAACGCATCGGCTACGACAACACCGAGTACGGCATCGACTACAAAGGCTGTGCGGTGCTGGTGGCCTACGACAAGCAGAGCAACGACATCGCCCAGGGCGTGGACCATGCGTCTGACGACCACCTGAACATCGGCGCTGGCGACCAGGGTCTGATGTTTGGTTATGCCTGCAACGAAACACCTGAGCTGATGCCCGCGCCCATCTACTACGCGCACCGTCTGGTCGAGCGCCAGGCGCAACTGCGCAAGGATGGCCGTCTGCCCTTCCTGCGTCCTGACGCCAAGAGCCAGGTGACCATGCGCTATGTCGACGGCAAGCCGCACAGCATCGACACGGTGGTGTTGTCCACGCAGCACAGCCCGG
>JAABRC010000160.1 GCA_011391115.1 Candidatus Egaibacter danicus
AGTGGCGCTTGCCCGTACAGGAAGACACGGGCGAAACAGACAATCACGGATACAGAATTTTGGCCGGGTATGCGTTGGTATTGCCACTGGCGCTCGGCAATGCGGCAAGCGGTTCCCGTACGGGCTTGCTGCAGTGGCTGCTGGTGACTGCGCTGACATTTCTGTGGCACCCTCGGGGCCAATGGCGCCTGGTAGGCTTGAGTGTGTCAGCGCTGGCGATGTATCTGCTCGCCGTGTTGGCCTTGCCCGTGTGGCTGGAGTGGGCCACCGGACAGGCGGGTGGTGGCTTGATGAAGCGGATGACGGAAGACATGGGGTGCAGCAGCCGGCGTGTCATGTGGGCTAACGTGCTGCATCTCATTGCGCAAAAGCCGTGGTGGGGCTGGGGGTGGGGCGAACTGGACTATGCCCACTTCATCACGCTCTACCCCGGTGAGCGATTCTGTGAGATTCTGGACAATGCGCACAATCTGCCGCTGCATCTGGCAGTGGAGTTGGGTGTGCCACTGTCGCTGGCAGTTTGTGGTGGTGGCCTGTGGCTTGTTTGGCACGCTCAGCCATGGCGGGAGCGGGATACAACACGCCAGCTGGCTTGGGGCGTGCTGGTCGTGATTTTGCTGCACAGCTTGCTGGAGTACCCCTTGTGGTACGGGCCGTTCCAGATTGCGTTTGGCCTTAGCGTCTGGTTGCTGACTGCCGGTGGGCGTACCGCCACTCCCGCACAACAACAAATCATGCCCAAGGCTTGGGCCCGGCAAATGCTCGTCGCCGCATTGCTGATGGCGCCCATAGCCTATGCTGCCTGGGATTACCACCGCATCAGCCAGATTTACCTGGACCCCGAAGTGCGTGATGCAGCTTACCGTGACAACACACTGGGCAAGCTGCAGAACTCCCGGTTTTTCTCGGATCAGGTGAACTTTGCTGAATTGACCACCACGCCCGTTGAGCCGGAAAATGCCGCCCGGCTCAACGCCATGGCGCATCAGGTGCTGCACTACTCACCGGAAGCGCGGGTGGTGGAGAAGCTGGTCGAAAGCGCTACCATTCTGGGCCGCGACGACGAGGCCTTGTCTTACGTACGGCGCTTCAAGATTGCGTATCCGCAAGAGTACGAGCGTTGGTCGAAGGGAAACGCCAGCGATGACGCTGACTAAAGACATCTAGTCGGCTACAAAGCTCCCAGACTTGCCGCCATGCTTCTCCAGCAGCTTGACGTCATTGATGGTCATGCCGCGGTCCACGGCTTTGCACATGTCGTAAATGGTGAGCAGTGCCACTTGGACTGCGGTGAGGGCTTCCATCTCCACGCCGGTAGGTCCGACAGTTTCAACTGTTGCAGTACAAAAAACGTGACTACCTGCCATTGATTCTGCGTGAGAAGCTACAAAATCAATAGCAACTCGTGTCAGGGCCAAGGGATGGCAAAGTGGGATCAGGTCACTGGTTTTCTTGGCTGCCTGAATGCCGGCAATGCGGGCAATGCCCAGCACATCCCCCTTTTTGGCGGTACCGGCCTCAATAATTGCCAGCGTGGACGCAAGCATGTCAATGCGCCCGCCCGCCACGGCGATGCGATGCGTGCTAGCCTTGGCGGCCACGTCCACCATATGGGCTTGGCCCTGGGCGTCAAAATGGGTGAGGGAACTCATCGGTAAACTAACTTTACAAAACGTTTATTTATGTCCGGCATCATACGATCATGACGAGTTCAATCCCTTCTTTCTGGAAAGACCGCTTCAAAGCCAGCGGCATCCACTTGGGCATCAGTTTGGTTTTGGCTGTACTCGCCGGTGCCTTGGTGTTTGGGCTGTGGTACCCGTATCCCTACCGTGAGATTTCCGGTGGGAGGGAGTTGTTTTTGCTGCTGGTGTCGGTTGACGTGGTTTTGGGCCCCCTGATCACACTGGCCATTTTTGACCGGCGCAAACCCGGGCGTGAACTGATTCGCGACCTGACCGTCGTCGGGCTGATTCAGCTTGCTGCCTTGGGATACGGCCTGTGGTCCGTGTTTGTGGCTCGCCCGGTGTATCTGGTTTTTGAATACAGTCGTTTTGTTGTGGTGCATGCGGTGGACGTGCCTGAAGACATGCTGGGTCAGGCGCCTGCGAATCTGCAAAGCCTGCCGCTGATGGGCCCCAAGCTGCTCTCGCTGCGTCCGTTTAAAGACAATAACGAGAAAGTAAATGCTACTCTTGCTGCGTTGCAAGGAGCAACATTGAGTGCCCGACCGGATTTTTGGCAATCCTATGCGGCGGGAACAGCAGATGTCCTGCAAAACGCCAAGCCGGTAACCGGGTTGAAGTCCCGTTTTCCAACTTGGGTGGTTGCCATTGATAGCACGCTGGCCGCTACGGGGCGCAAGTCTGACACACTGGTTTACGTGCCTATGATCGGTCGCAAGTCTTACTGGACTGTGTTTTTGGACCCCATTTCCGCCGAGGTGGTGGGCTTCATGCCGCTGGATTCATTTTGAAACAAAAATACAAGGGAAATCAAGCCTCAGCCCTCACCAATATTGCGTGGGCAGCTACTCTTTTAATAGCGATTGGCGGCTTCTCCAGCACGTTGTCCCAAGCACAACCGGTGCAGCCAGCGGGTACAAACTCGCCAGCCGCGCCAGCTGCTACTGGCTCCCAGCTCCCCAACCTGGGTGACGGTAGCGAGATGACCAGCAGCGCCGAGAGGCGACTGGGTGACAAGATTGTCCGGGAGTTGTATCGGGATCCGGACTATATCGACGACGCGGTTCTGGCTGAATATGTGCAGGACATCTGGCAGCCCCTGCTGGCCTCTGCCCGTGCGCGGGGTGATTTACAGCCGGAGCTGGATCAGCGTTTTGCCTGGGAGATCTTGATGGGGCGTGATCGCACCATCAATGCCTTTGCCTTGCCGGGGGGCTACTTCGGCCTTCACCTGGGGTTGATTGGCGTGGTCACCAGCCGTGACGAACTGGCGTCGGTTCTGGCGCATGAGCTTAGCCACGTCACCCAACGGCACATCTCAAGGCTGATCTCCAAGCAAAGCGCCCAGACCCCATGGCTGATTGGCGCGATGATTCTGGGCGCTCTGGCCGCGAGTAAAAACCCCGAGGCGGCGAATGCCATGATCGTGGGCGGGCAGGCCGTTGCAGCGCAAAACCAGCTCAATTTTTCACGCGACATGGAGCGTGAGGCTGACCGCACAGGTTTTGGCGTGATGACGCAGGCGGGTTTCGAGTCCCGGGCCTTTGTGACCATGTTTGACAAGCTGCAGCAGTCAGCGCGGTTGAACGACAACGGCTCATTTCCCTACCTGCGCAGTCACCCGCTCACGACCGAGCGTATTGCCGACATGCAGGCGCGTCAGCCCGCCGGGGTATCGCCATCTCTTTCTTCCGGGGCGACGCTGGAGCACGCCATGGTGGCTGCCCGCGCCCGCGTGTTGTCGAACCCGGGTGTGGATGCCCTGCGCGCCTGGAGTGCGGATGCAGACAGCAAGAATCTGGCGGGTGTCGCTGCACCCCGACAGGCCGCAGCGCTATACGGTGCTGTCCTGGCGGCAACCAGATTGCGGGACTTCACCCAGGCAGAAGGCCTCTTGGGCCGATTGACCGAACTCACCCGCGCGGATGCACGCGCAGCCCGCCAGACACGCCTGCTGGCGGCCGAGCTCGCGCTGACCGCAGGAGATGCACGCCGCGCTTCATCCATGCTGGCTGCTACCGCAACGGGCCGACCCGATCTGTTTTTGTGGTCGCAGGCAGCGATGCGCTCTGGTCAGGCAAATGCGGCCGCTCAGCGCCTTCAAACCTGGGTGGCCACGCATCCCCGGGATGCCGGGGCATGGCAGTTGCTGTCGGTAGCCCATGCCACGCAAGGACAAGCTTTGCGCGCCATTCGGGCGGATGCCGAAGCAAAAGTCATTCAAATGGATTACGCAGCAGCAGCCGAGCGACTCAAGGCTGCGCAAGAGCAGGTGCGCAGCGCCAAACCTGGCGCGGGCGTTGACCACATCGAGGCGTCCATCATCGACACCCGGGCGCGGGAAGTGCAGGCCTTACTTCGAGAACAGGCGCTCGAGCGCTGATTCGATCACGATGCCCATGGCTGAATAAATCAGCGAGCCCAGCAACGCCGCGCCAAAGCCGCTCACGTGAAAGCCGTCCAGCACGCTGGCCGCCGCCCAGAACATCAGGGCGTTGATGACAAACAGGAACAGGCCCAGCGTGACAACCGTCACCGGGAGCGTCAACACGATCAGCAGGGGGCGCAAAATCGTGTTGAACAGGCCGAGTACAAATGCTGCAATCAGTGCGGACGTGAAGTTGGTGACCTGCACGCCGTTGTACAGATAAGCCACCGCCAGAAGGGCGGCGGCGCTGAGCAGCCATTTAGCAATGAGTTTCATGGCCGCAGCATATCACCGCGGCCCGAAACCTGTACAGCCCAAGACAGGGCCGGTTGCCGGTCAGATTCAGTCGCTGGCCAGTACCAGCAGCGCACCCATGCCGGCCACTGCCCCCGGCACACTCCAGCGGCTGTCGTGCCCGGTGGGTTGGTCTTTGGTGACCGGTGGCAGATCCTGGCCAAATTTTGCATGCCGGGCATCCAGCACGCGCGCTCCACGATGTTGGGTCAGCAGGCGTTCGGTCAGCGTGGGCAGCGGGCCCTTGGCAACCACGGTTGTGACCGTATCGCCCTGGGCCTTGAGTACGGGCACGATCTGGGCAAACAATTTTTCGCTCCAGCTGGCACGCCAGTTCTCGCGGGCGCTATGGCTCACCCATTTGCTGATGTGTCGGGTCATGCGCGGCGCGCAGGCTACCAGCACCCACTGGGTCGTCTGCATCTCGGCGTTGGGTTGGGCGACGTTTTTCATGGGAACCAGTTGTTGCAAAGCGTGATCGGCGTCGTCCAGATAAACAATGATCTTGTCCATGATGTGTTCCTTTAAAGTATGAAAAGTTGAGAACGGGGTGAAACAAGGGAGCAGAGGTCACGCAGCCTGCTGGTTTTGTTGACTGTCGTCGTCACGCTGGAGATTGCGACGGGCTGTCCACCAGCCTGCAGCCAGTACGCCTGCCACCGCCACAG
>JAABRC010000016.1 GCA_011391115.1 Candidatus Egaibacter danicus
CCAATACCTCATCAAGCCATCCTGTTTGGCCTGCCCGGCAATCCCGTCGCGGTTATGGTGACTTTTCTGGCTTTTGTACGCCCAGCCCTGCTTCAGATGATGGGCTGCAAGGATGGCCCACCGCCACTGCTCAAGGCCCGCAGTGTCGAGGTCATCCGCAAGAAACCTGGCCGCACCGAATATCAAAGGGGCACTGTCAGCATGGCGCCTGACGGCTCGCTACAGGTCAGGACCACGGGCAACCAGGGCTCCGGTGTACTGAGCTCCATGGTGCAGGCGAATGGCTTGATCGTATTACATCACCAGCAGACCAGCGTCAATGCTGGTGACGAAGTGGATGTCATGATGTTTGACGGTGTCATTTAGCCCTTGCCGATCACCCTGCGCACCTTGCCGCTGCGACCACGGGTTAGCGGATGACCCAACTCGCCCTCCACACACATGGACGCCACGCCTTGCGCCTTGGCGTATGCCTTGAGTGCCATCCGGCTCCTGGCCATGGCGGCCTGCGCATCGGGATGCCTTGAGCCCAGACGCAAGGCCAGCGTGTGGTCGTCCTTCTGGCGCAGCTGAAAATCAAATACGCCGGCCTGGTCTTCCAGGACCGTCGTTAACGCCAGAGGCAGCAGTGTCACACGTCGCCCCTGGCTGCCTGCCATCACCAATGCGTCATCCTGCCGGCCCTGAACGTCGAATGTGGGCAAAGGTGATCCGCACCTGCAGTGTTCGCTATGGAGCGTGACCTGGTCCCCCAGGTCATAGCGGATCAGGGGCTGCACCGTATTGGCCAGATTCGTCAGCAAGACGGTAAATGAGGGCTGGCCTGCCGGTACCGGACGATAACGCTCGTCCACCGGCTCCAGGATCACCCAGTCCGCGTTGATGTGCAGGTGCCCATCGCCACACTCCCAACCCATGGCCAGAAACTCGGAAGCACCATAGCTGTTGCGAACCGTGCAAGCCAGCGTCTGCTGCACACGATCCCGTGTGGCTGCGCTCAGGCTCTCGCCGCCAGTCCAGACCTCCCTCGGCTTGATCTGAAGACGGCCACTTTGCGCTTCGTCAGCAAGGAGCGCAGCGGCGGTGGGGTAAGTAGCAACGATGGTGGGGGCAAACTCATTCAGGCCCAGCACCAACTCATCCACAGACTGCAGGATGGAGAAGCTGCGTGTTGTCCCGGCCATCCACGGGTTGATTCGTCGCAAACGCTCCAGCGTCACGTAGCTGGCAAAGTGTCCATTCGTAGCGCCGACAAACGCTGTGCGTTCGGACAGATAAAGCGGGTCCAGGCAACGCGCCAGTGAACGGGGGTTGTTACGGCGCAAAGCCTCGAGTGAGTCGTACACCGCCATCGCTGCGGCATCCTGTACAAAGATGCCCGGTTCTCCGCTGGTGCCCGAACTCTCCCAGACAACATATTTGTCAAGGTAGGCCTCCCCCACACGTAACGGGTCAGCCACAAATGCCCGAAGTTCCTGGAGTTTGAGACCTGGGTCAGTCACCCAGTCTTCAAAACGCTGCATCAATTCACCACGTGTGATCACGGGAAGCGACGATAGCGGAGTCGATCCAGTCACACTGCCCGGCATGCGTTCACGATACAGGCGTGAGCCACGCTGCGCAGCCTGCAAGACCAGCGACAGACGCACAGACTGGCGTGCCACCACACCGGCAGACGTGCCGTGACCGGCCACCATCACGTCCAAGGAAACGGCAGCCAGCCGAAGCGGATCAAAAACAGCACTCATAGCACTGTCTCACCGTGGGGTTACCCGCCAGTAACCATGAATTTCACTGACCAACTCCACTCGAAGGTTGCCCAACGGTCTGCGCCAGCAGGATCTGATGATCCGCCTCAAGACCCATCGCCTGCGACAGGACCTGGCGGTCAATCCAGGCACGAATGACCGTGGCCAGTCCGGCAGAAGCGCAGTAAAGGTAAACATTCTGGGCCATCGCGCCAGCCGCGGCGGAAGCGTACGACTCACGCTGAGCGGTGGGTACCAGCTTCATACGCGAGTGGTCAGCCACATAGATCAGTTCCATGGGCGCGCTGTCCACAAAATCCTGATAACCCGTGACACGGCGCACGTCGGTGGCGCTGACGAGATTCAGCACATGGCCGTGCGGGTCGTAGCGGTAAAGTCCTTCGGGCAGTGCGACGTAGACGTCCACTTCCTGTGAATTCATCGCGCTGGGCGCCGTGCGACCGCCCAACGCAGGCCGGTTGATGCCTGCGGCAGCCCAGAGCAGGTCCGAGATGGACTGCGCAACCAGCGGCGCTGGCTCAAACGCCCGCTGCGACTGACGTTTGTGCAAGGCTTGCATCAGCGGCAAACCGCCGTCGGTTTGCGCTGGTGGCAACTTGAGCGCAGATTGCGCATTGCCTTGCACGGGCTGGGGCTTGAGCTGGCCGATCAGTCCCAAGGCCATTTTGGTCAGCGTATTCATGACTACTCCTCAATATGAACGATGTGCCCATGCTAGACAAACGTCCGCCAGGTGCTTTGCTATAAATCAAGTGTTCCACCTGTCAAATGCGGTCTGGTCAAGCCAACATCCGTTGATTTGAATCAACCTGCGATGCGCCACCGCTTTGCACAATGAAATTTTGTGCGTATAAAAATCCGACCATGAAAAAGCCACCGTCATCACCCTCAGCGGACGTATCCAGGACTGGCGAATCTGCCACAGAAAAACTTGACCGCTTGCTTCACGCAGCAGGGGCACCATTCACAGGCGGTTTGTCACCCGTTTCACTATCACTGGCTTTGGCCGATTGGGCTTGGCATCTGGGTATATCTCCGGGTCGTCAGATGGAGTTGGCAGCGTTGGCGGTACGCCTGGCCAAAGATACGATGAATATGCGGGACGGCATTGAGGACGGAGAAGGTGCTGCCGACGATGATCCGCGTTTTCGGCACGAAGCATGGGCCGCATGGCCCTTCAGTCAGTTGCGTACCGGGTTTCGCAATGCAGAGGCTTTCTGGCGTGAGGCTGCGCACGTGCCAGGCATGACTGCACATCATGATGCCTTGACGCAATTTTTCGCCAAGCAGATTTTGGGCATGATGGCGCCCGCCAACTGGCTGGCCAGCAATCCCGTGGTGCTACGCGATGCCATGGAGACGCATGGTTCACACTTACTCAAGGGTGCGCAGAATTGGCTGACTGACGTGTCAGGTGTGCCGAACCCTGAAGTTACCAGCCTGCCCAACCGCTTTGTGGTGGGGCGCGATGTAGCGACAACACCCGGAAAAGTCGTCTACCGAAACCGGTTGATTGAGCTGATCCGATACGAGCCGCAGACCGCGAAGGTTCATCCGGAACCGGTATTCATGATCCCGTCGTGGATCATGAAGTTTTATATTCTCGACCTCTCACCCCACAACTCCATGGCACGGTACCTGGTGGGCCAGGGGCATACGGTGTACATGCTGTCCTGGCGCAACCCCGATGCCAGCGACGCCGGGTTGACGATGGACGACTACCTGCACATGGGTGTTATGGATGCGCTGGAAGTGATCGGTCAGGAAAGCGGCAAAGGGGTTCCGGCACATGCCATGGGGTATTGCCTGGGTGGCACACTTTTGACCATTGCGGCGGCGGCGATGGCGCGCACTGGTGGTGTGGCCGGCACGCGGAACCTGCCAAACCTGAAAACCCTGACATTGCTGGCAGCGCAGACGGATTTTTCGGAGCCTGGCGAGTTGGGCCTGTTTATTGACGAAAGCCAGATCGGACTGCTGGACAACATCACCCGTGGCCAAGGCTACCTGAGCGGCAAGCAGATGGCAGGATCCTTCCAGTTCCTGCACTCCCGCGATCTGATCTGGACACGGCGCATGCGCGAATACCTGATGGGGGAACGCGAGCAACCCAATGACCTGATGGCCTGGAACGCTGATACAACGCGCATGCCCGCACGCATGCACCATGAATACCTGACATCACTGTACCTTCACAATGCTCTGGCAACCAGTAGCTACCGGGTAGAAGACCACACCGTGTCATTGAGCGATATCCATCAGCCCGTATTCATGGTGGGGACACAGCGCGACCATATCTCGCCATGGCGCTCGGTGTACAAGTTGCACCATCTGTGTGGAGCAGAAATCACATTCGTTCTGGCCAGCGGAGGCCACAACGCGGGCATCATTTCCGAGCCGGGTCACCCGCATCGCAGTTTTCAGAGCGCCATACGTCCTGCATACGGCCCCTGGATGGAGCCCGAACAATGGGCCAGACAGGCAAAGACTCATGAAGGATCATGGTGGCCTGCCTGGCAACAGTGGCTGGCCAAGTCTTCGTCACCCCAAAAATTGGCACGTACAAAAACCGCCGGCCGCCCCCTGGGTGAAGCCCCTGGGGAGTACGTTCGGGTGCGTTACGCTGAATGAGCGGCTTCATGCACAGCGGGCTCACCCGCCGCGTCGTGGATATGGTCAACAACCACCGTCTTGATAGCACCCGGCGCATGTTTGCGTGCCAGTAATGTATACATCGTGGGCACAACAAAAATCGTCAGCAACGTGCCCAGGCTCATGCCACCCACAATCACCCAGCCAATCTGACGGCGACTCTCGGCGCCTGCACCGGTAGCCAGAGCTAGCGGAACCGCCCCCAACACCATGGCACCAGTGGTCATCATGATGGGACGCAAACGCTGCGTCGCCGACTGTTTGATAGCCTGCAAGGTGGTCAGTCCCTGTTCCCGCAGCTGATTGGCAAATTCCACGATCAAAATTCCGTGCTTGGTGATCAGGCCCACCAGGGTGATCAGGCCTATCTGACTGAAGACGTTCAGCGTGCCGCCTGACCACTTCAGCGCCAGCAAGGCGCCAGCCATCGAGAGCGGAACGCTGAACAGAATGACAAACGGATCGACGAAGCTTTCGAACTGCGCTGCCAGGACAAGGAAAATAAAGACCAGAGCCAACACAAAAACAAGGGACAGCGAATCGGAAGATTTCCGGAACTCCCGGCTGGAACCGTTCAGGTCAGTGGCATAGCCCGGCTTCAGTACTTTCCTGGCCGTTGCATCCATGAAGTCCAGCGCTTCACCCACCGAATAGTCGGCAGACAAATTCGCCGTGATGGATGCCGAGCGCCGTTGTCCAAAGTGGTTGAGTTCGCGTGGCACCACCACTTCACGAATCTTGACCAGCGCTGACAGCGGAATCATCGACTCTCCTTTGCCGCGCACAAAGATTTTTTCGATGTCATCCGGCGTATCCCGCCCGGTAGGGTTGGTCTGCACAATCACATCGTATTGCTCCCCCTCGCGTTTGTAGCGCGTCACGTTTCGGCCACCCAGCATCGTCTCCACGGCACGCGCAATCGCATCCACGCCTACCCCCATATCGGCGGCACGTTCACGGTCCACCTCCAGCTTGATCTCGGGCTTGTTCAGCCGCAAATCAGAATCGACCTGAACGAAACCCGGGTTTTTGGCCAATTCGTCCTGAAACGCACGCACCGCCTGGGCCAGATTCTGGTAACTCTCAGACGTGATGATCACGAAATTGATAGGGCGTTGGGTGAAGCCCTGCCCCAACGATGGCGGGGTAATGGGAAAAGCCGTCACACCGGACAGGCTGGACACGCGTGGCGTCATCTCCCGGGCCATCTCCAGTGTGGTTTTCTTGCGCTCTTCCCAAGGCAGTGCCCGGAAGAAGATGTTGCCCTGGGCCACCGTCGGGTTGCCTACAGTGGCAAACACCCGATCAAATTCAGGGTAGTTCTGCCCGATTCGTTCAATCGCCAACGCGTACCGATTGGTGTAGTCCAGCGTCGCTCCATCGGGACCGTTGATCTGTGCCACCACCACACCCCGATCTTCGATAGGAGACAGCTCGCGTTTGATGTCGGCTTGCGCCCAATAGGAAACGACGCCGCTGCCCACCATCACCAGCAGCACCAGCCACCGGTGTTTCAGCGTCCAGGACAGAACGTGCCCATACCCACGGGTGACAGCAACCAGCACGGCCTCCATCCCCCGGTCAAAGCGCGAGGGTTTGGGGTTGTGACGCAGCAGTACCGAAGACAACATCGGCGACAGCGTCAATGCGACAAGACCTGACACGACCACCGCACCAGCCAGTGCCAGTGCGAATTCCGTGAACAGGCGTCCGGTCCGGCCGGGCGCAAACGCCAGCGGTGCATAGACGGCTACCAGGGTCATGGTCATTGCGACAATCGCAAAACCCACCTCTCGGGCACCCTTGATGGCCGCCTGGAAAGGCGGCATGCCCTCTTCTATATGCCGGTAAATGTTTTCCAGCATGACAATGGCGTCATCGACCACCAGACCAATCGCCAGCACCAGCGCCAGCAGTGTCAGCGTATTGATACTGAACCCGGCCAATGCCATCAATGCAAACGCGCCGATCAGGGCCACTGGAATGGTAAGAAGCGGGATGATCGACGCGCGCAGTGTGCGCAAAAATACAAAGATCACCAAGGCCACCAGTACGGAGGCCTCAACAATGGTCTGGAATACTGCCTTGATCGACCGGTCGATGAACACGGAGTTGTCATTGGCAATTTCGACCTGGACCCCTGGTGGCAAGTCCTTTTGAACCTTGGTCAGCAACTGGCGCACGCCCGCTGACAAATCCAGCGGGTTTGCCGTGGCCTGACGAATCACCCCCAGCGCCACGGAATCGCGACCGTTCAGGCGAACACTGGAACGCTCATCCACCGGGCCCTGCTGCACACGCGCCACATCGGCAATGCGCACGGGCAGACCATTCACGGTACGGATCACAACCTGCGAGAATTCCTGCGGTCGCTGCAGGTCCGTTGCCGCCGTCACATTGAATTCGCGTTGCCTGCTCTCAATGCGTCCGGCAGGCACTTCCAGGTTGGAGCGCCTCAGGGCGTCCTCGAGGTCCTGAATGGTCAGGCGATACGCCGCCAGCTTGTCAGGATCTACCCAGATTCGCATTGCGAACTTCCGTTCGCCAAACACGCTGACGTCAGCAGCACCTGGCGCTGTCTGCAGAACAGGTTTGACCAGCGAATTGGCCATTTCCGACAGTTGCAGCGAACTATGGGTATCGGAACTGAGCGTCAGAAAGATGACGGGAAAAGCATCGGCCTCCACCTTCGCAATGACAGGCTCATCAATGCCTTGGGGCAAACGCTGGCGTACACGCGAAACTTTGTCGCGTACATCCGCCGCAGCAGAATCAGCGTCGCGCGTCAGGGCGAACCGGATCGATATCTGGCTTCGCTCCTGCCGGCTGGATGACGTGATGACGTCCACACCCTCAATGCCAGCCAGCGAATCCTCCAGTACCTTCGTGACCTGCCCTTCAATGACTTCACTTGATGCACCACCGAACCGCGTCTGGACCGACACCACCGGCTCATCGATCTTGGGATACTCCCGTACGTTAAGCCGGTTGAATGAAACAGCACCAATCAGGACAATCAGCAACGACAGCACCGTGGCAAAGACGGGGCGACGGATGGACGTTTCAGCGAGTTGCATGATGAGGGTCCGGTTTGCTTAGCGGCTGGCTGCAGAAGCAGGAGATGCGGCAGCAGCTGAACTGCCCGAAGCCGCAGAGGCGGCGCCTTGCGGCGGTCGCCCCAACTCCACGATGCGCACTGCCGTTCCGTCCCGCTGCAAACGCTGCTGACCAGCCACCACCACCGTTTCACCCTCTCCGACCCCCTCGGTAATTTCAACTTTGCCTTGCCTGCGAACGCCCAGCTTGACCTCCTGCCGCAGCGACACAAACTTGGTGTCAGGCGGCAGTGGGGTGGAAGCAGCAGCTGGTACAGCCGACGGTTCAACAACCTTGATCACAAACTGGCGTCCTCCCTGAGGAACTATGGCTTCTTCCGGCACGACCAACGCCGAATCCTTGACGGCAAATACGGTAGTCACCCGGGCAAACATGCCAGGACGCAATGGCACAGCATTCCCGCTTGCGGCAACGGCGCCCAGATTGCCGGCAACTGTCGGGCGACCTACCCGTGGCGGTGTTGAACTGCCGGAAGCCTGGGCACCCGAAGCAACCTGAGAATCGACCGGACAACCATTGGCATCAATCAGGCCTGTGCCCGCTGGTCGGCCCGGCGCCGGGGCGCCAGACTGACCCGCCCTGCCGGTCATGCCAGCGACGATGGGAGGTTTGGAACCAACCGGTTTGCTGCCGGACGACTTGGCCGCAGAAGTGATACCAGCGGGTTTTCCGGCAGCGCCCGGGCCCGCGGCTCCAGGTCGACCGCCACCCTGCGCCAGGGGCTCGCCCATCGTATTGGGCAACACCGCCCGCACGCCGACTGATCGTCCATTGGCATCAAGCAGGGGATCGATGGCTTCAATGCGTGCCTTGAACGCGCGACCGGGAAAAGCGTCCAGTTGCAGTTCAACGCCCTGTTGCAGACGCAGTTTCCCCTGAAAACGTTCGGGCAGGCGGAAGTCCACATACATGCTGCTGATGTCTTCCAGATTCACCAGATCAGCGCCATCCTTGACGTAGTCCCCAAGATTGACGTTGCGAATACCGACTGTGCCGTCAAAGGGCGCAATGATGGCCATGCGGGACAACCTGGCGCAAGACAACGCAAGCTGCGCTTCCACAACCTGCAGATTCGCCGCACTCTCGTCAAGCACCCGTTTCGCCACAAAATTCTGTGCGACCAGCTCCTGATTTCTCTTCAGATTGGCTTGGGCGATTGAAACCTGAGCCTGAGCCTGCCGGATTTCAGCACGTTGCAGCACGTCATCCAGTTGCACCAGCACCTGTCCCTTTCGCACGCGCGCGCCATCTGTAAACCCGAGTTCCCTGACCCGGCCAGCAACCTCGGGACGCATCATCACGCTTTGCCGGGATCGCAACGATCCAACGGACTGGGCATCGTCCTGCAGGGACATCTTTTCAACTCTGGCCACCTCGACCCCGGCCGCCCGTGGCGCTGACGCAGCGCCAGCGGGGGCACTGGCGGCGCTGGAAGCGCCGGCCGGTGCTCCGGTGATTTCTTTGGGGCTGGAAGGCCTTGACTGATACCACCAAGCGGCACCTGAAGCCGCTGCGATACCCACCACTGCCACGACCGAATAAACTGCTTTGGAAGCCATTGAAAGTCTGCTCTTATGTGATTGTTGAGGCGCCAACCGACTCGTGAATGTATCAGGATGGCCGCAATCCAGTGCAACGCCACGAGGAATCCCGGACTCCTGGTCAAGTCCTTTACCGGAACTTTACAACCAGCTTTTACGTACGACCCAGGGCTTTTTCAACACCCCGGTTCGCCAGTGCATCCGCCCGCTCATTGCCCGGGTCACCGGCATGCCCCTTGACCCAGCGCCATTCAATCTTGTGCCCTGAAGAGGCCACCAGGGCATCCAGCTGCTGCCACAGCTCGACATTTTTCACCGGCTGTTTGGCTGCCGTCCGCCAACCCCGAGCCTTCCAGCCCTGAATCCACTCCGTGATGCCTTTGCGCACGTATTCACTGTCCAGATACAGCGTCACCGCACAAGGTCGTTTCAACGCGTGCAATGCCTCTATCACGGCTGTCAATTCCATGCGGTTGTTGGTGGTGTTGAGCTCCCCACCAAACAACTCCTTGTGGACATGGCCGTGCTTGAGCCAGACGCCCCAGCCACCCGGTCCCGGATTCCCCTTACAGGCACCATCTGTATAAATTTCAATGTGGTTCAAACTCATTCCTTGTCATTCATCCAGCCAGATGGTTCGATTTTGCGAACCTGGTTCACTACGGAAACCGGCTTGCCCGCAACGCTTTTACTGATTCTCCAGGCGGGTTCAAGCAATCGCATGCCGCGCACCCGTTTAACCGCCACGAGGCAATACACCGCGCCCAAAATGGGCCACCAGCGGTCTCCCACCGCATCCATCCACGAATAGCGATCCAGCCATTTTTGACTGCGTACCGCAGGGCGATAACACCCGAAATGCCCCGATTCGACCTCGAAGCTCAACAGGCGCAACCAGTCACGCAGGCGCCAGTAGCCGATGAATTCACCCGCCTGCGGCAAATACAGTTCGCCAAAACCCATTCGCTGATACAAATGGCCCCGGCGCTGACGCAATCCCCACAGGCTGGCCGGGTTCAAGCCGCAAATGACCACCCGACCTTCGGGCACCAGCACGCGCTCCACCTCCCGCAGCGTGGCATGCGGATCGGGGTGTAGCTCCAGTGCATGGGGCAGCACCACCAGGTCGAGGCTGCTTTGGGGAAACGGCAGCGCAGTAAAGTCAGTCACCAGCGCCGCTGAGACTCCTTGAGTGGCCGCAGGTACATCACGGCCATCCTGTTGAAGTTCCCGGCCTTGTGAAGTGCCAGAGGCCAGCCATCGATGGGGCATGCGGTTGGCCTGTAGCGCGTCGATTTCAGGCAAACCCAGCTGCAAGGCATGGTATCCAAAAATGTCGGCTACAGCCGCATCCAGCTGAATGCGCTCCCAATCGAGCAGGTAGCGACCCGGCGGTGTCTGAAACCAGTCCTGCAAACCTATAATTTGACTGCTCATGAATCTGATTCCGCTTCCTGCTTTTACCGACAACTACATCTGGCTGCTGCACAGTGGCCACCATGCGATTGTTGTAGACCCGGGCGACGCCCAACCTGTTTTGAGCGCCCTGCAGCAATACGGCCTGCAGCTGGACGCGATTCTAGTCACGCATCATCACGCCGACCACGTCGGGGGCGTTGATGTCCTGCGTGAAGCTACTGGTGCACGGGTCTGGGGGCCGGCGCGCGAGCGCATTCCCGAGCCGTTGCTGCGCCTGCACCACGGAGACACGGTGGTTGAACTGGGCCTGACGTTCTCCGTCATGGACGTACCAGGCCACACATCCGGGCACATTGCCTACTTCTGCCAATCGATGGATGGCGCACCGCTGCTGTTTTGCGGCGACACCCTGTTTTCGGGTGGTTGTGGACGACTTTTCGAAGGTACCCCTGCCCAAATGCTGGCCTCGCTGGACTCGCTGGCCGCCTTGCCAGGCAACACGCGTGTCTGTTGCACGCATGAATACACGCTGTCCAACCTGAAATTTGCGCGAGCCGTGGAACCTCGCAACGCAGATTTGAACCAATATAGTGCTTGGTGCGAGGCGCAACGGTCAAAAGGACAACCTACCCTGCCCTCTTCCATCGCAAAGGAACTTCAGATCAACCCGTTTTTGCGCACGCGCCAACCCGCTGTCGTGGCTCAGGCTGTGGCGCGGCAGGCTGAAGAACGGGATGAAGTGGCGGTTTTTGCGGCTATCCGCGAATGGAAAAACAAATTCTGATGACTTATTTTCGCATTCTGTGCCTGTCCGCTTTGTTCTGGCTGACTGGCTGCGCCACCACCACGCCCGGCAGCCCCGCAGACGCCAGCCCAAGCGCGCAAAGCAACAGTGCGGCCGTTGTGACACCTGGTTTACCAGCAGCCCGCACGGTACCGGCCATCCCTCCAGACTTGGCCATGACCGGCTCGCAGTCAACCGGCCCCCTTCAGAATGTTGCGAACGGCCAGATCAGCAGCCGCACCGTCGCGACGCTGGAGCCTCCCGCAGATTTGTGGGCACGCATCCGTCAGGGATTTGCCATGCCCGATCTGGAGCATGACTTGGTGCATGACCGCGAGCAGTGGTACGTGAGCCGCCCCGATTACATCCTGCGAATGACGGAGCGCTCGCGCAAATACCTGTTCCATATCGTTGAGGAACTGGAGCGACGTAACATGCCCACGGAGCTCGCCTTGCTACCCTTCATCGAAAGTGCGTTCAACCCGCAGGCCGTTTCCAGCGCCAAGGCCGCCGGCATGTGGCAGTTCATGCCCAGCACCGGGAAGTACTTCGAACTCAAGCAGAACGTCTTTCGTGACGACCGGCGCGACGTGCTCGCGTCAACGCGGGCCGCGCTGGACTATCTGCAAAAGCTGCACGGCATGTTCGGTGACTGGCACCTGGCTCTCGCGGCCTACAACTGGGGTGAAGGAAGTGTCACGCGGGCCATCGCCAAGAACAAGCGCGCAGGTCTGGGTACGTCCTATGCCGACCTGAGCATGCCTGCAGAAACCCGTCTGTATGTGCCCAAGCTTCAGTCGGTCAAAAACATCGTCGCCACCCCGCAGTCCTTCAACGCCCAGTTACCTGATATCCCCAATCACCCTTACTTCCAGTCGGTAGATATCACGCGTGATCTGGACGTTGCACTGGCAGCCCAGCTGGCCGAGATTCCGTTGGAGGATTTCAAGGCACTGAACCCCTCTGCCAGTCGGCCGGTCATTCTGGCGGCAGGCACACCGCAGATCCTGCTTCCCTGGGATAACGCCATCATCTTCGAGACCAACCTCAAGGCGCGCGGAAATAGCCGTCTGGCCAGTTGGACCGCCTGGACGGCTCCCTCCACCATGAAAGTGGCTGATGCAGCCAAACGTGTTGGCATGCATGAGGGCCACCTCCGGGAGGTCAACAACATTCCTCCGCGGATGCTGATCAAGGTCGGGTCCACATTGTTGGTGCCGCGCTCGGAGGGCACTTCCAAAGATGTTTCGGAACAGGTTGCAGACAACGGTCATATGGCACTGGCACCGGAGGTGGTTCTGCGTCGCAGCACCCTGAAGGCCCGCAAGGGTGAATCCGTAGCCTCCATCGCCAAACGCTATAACCTCAGCGCTTCCAGCGTGGCAGAGTGGAACAAGGTTGCCAGTTCGGCCGCATTCAAAGTGGGTCAGCAGATCGTGGTTTACCTGCCTGTCCGTGCAAAGCAAGTCGCCCGGATCAAGTCAACCACAAGCAACACCCAGACAATCAAGCCGGTGCGCCGTGCAGTCGTGATTCAGAAGAAAAAACGCAAGTAAATAGCACTCCAGCCCTTGCAAAATATGCGTGGACAGCTATTATTTTGATAGCAAATAGGAGCAGGAACCGGGCTAGGCCTTGAATTTGGCTTTGGCTTTACGGGCAAATTCGTTGGTAAATGTCTTTGCCAGATCAATCTTGTCGGCTTTCAGGGTGGGCTCAAAACTGGTCAGCGCCTTCAGCGCAACCTTTGCCCCGTCCTCCGGAATCAACCCATCCAGAGCGATGGCCTCGCGCACCTTGTCAAACGACGCGAGATACAGGCCACGGTCGCCGAGCAAATAGGCCTCGGGCACGGTCTTGATCAGATCACTGGGCCCGGCAGTTTGCAGCCACTTCAAACTGTGAACAATGGCATTCGCCAGCGCTTGAGCCGTGTTGGGGTTCTTTTCCAGAAACGCCAGGGGGGCATACAGACACCCTGCAGGCATGGCCCCGCCAAACACCTCAACCGTACCCTTGAGCGTACGCGTGTCAGCGATCACCCGAATCTCGCCCTTTTGCTCCAGCATCGTCATCACCGGGTCCGAACTGCTCAGGACGTCAATCTGCCCGGACCGTATCGCCGCCAGGGCACTCGCACCCGTGCCAACACCTATAAAAGTCACCTCACCGGGTTTGATTCCGTAGCGTGAGAGCACCAGGCTGGCCACCATGTTGGTGGACGAACCCGGCGCGGAGACGCCAATCTTTTTGCCACGCAGGTCGGCAGGCCCCCTGTAGGCCGGCAATGTCTTGCGCGATACGCCCAACGCAATCTGGGGAGCACGCCCCTGCAGCACAAACGCCTGAAAAAACTGGTTTCTGCCTTGCAGGGCGATGGTGTGCTCAAACGCGCCGCTCACCACATCGCCCCCACCTTCCAGCACGGACTGCAGTGCCTGGGCACCGCCTGGAAAATCGGTGATGGTGACATCAAGCCCTTCAGCCCTAAAAAATCCCAGTTGCTCGGCAATCGTCAGTGGCAGTGCATAAAAGGCCCCTTTTCCGCCTACCGAAATGGAAACCTTCACTTTTTCCAACCGCGTCTGAGCTCTGAGGTCCTGTGCAGCCAGACAGGCTGCCGCCAACCCCAATGCGGAGGTGAACCTTCGCCGACTCATGGACATCTGCCGCATACCGATCCCTTGTTTGACTGTTTATTGCTGTTATGCAGCAAGCGTACCAAGCCCACAAAATACCCGCATCAGGAACTTCCCGAGCGGGTTTGTACTTAGGCAGTAGTCAGTAGAAGTTCAGCGATAGCCGACGAACATGATCCCGATATTCACAGCCAGTGCCAGCACCCAGATGATGGAGCGGATGGTGGCAGAGTCGGCCACGTACATCATGATGTACACGAGACGCAGCACCACAAACAGGAAAGCCAGCGCATCCAGCGGTCCCTGAGCCGCGCCAAGCTGGTGCGCAATGATGACGGCTGCCGCGAAGAAGGGAAACGCTTCAAAGCTGTTGGCCTGGGCAGCATTTGCACGGGCTCGCCAATCAGTCTGGCTGGCCAGCCAGGCTCGCGGGTTGTGGTTGTCGAAGCCCCCTTCGCGGCGGGATTTTCCGAACATGCCTGCCTTGGCAACACCGGCGCAAACCAGGGGCAACAGGGCTGCAACCAGTACGCACCAGTAAGCCATGGTGAAGTAGACAAAAGTCATGGGTAATTCAGCAAAAAAAATCAGTTCATCCGTGAATTGCGCAAAATTATCGACGATCCACCAGCGCGTGCGCGATGGTACCCAGGTCAACATACTCCAATTCGCTGCCCACGGGCACACCTCGGGCCAGCCGTGTGGTCTGCAGGCCACGGGCCTTCAGGGCTTCACCGATCACATGCGCCGTGGCCTCGCCTTCGGCGGTGAAATTCGTTGCCAGAATCACTTCGCGCACGGTACCGTCAGTAGCTCGGTCAAATAGTTTCTTCAGCCCAATGTCTTTGGGTCCAATGCCGTCCAGCGGACTGAGCTTGCCCATCAGCACGAAATACAAACCCTTGTAGGCGCCCGTGCGCTCCACCGCTGACTGATCAGCCGGCGTTTCCACCACACACAGCTTGGAGGGGTCGCGCCGCGGGTCCACACAGGTGCTGCACAACTGGCTTTCCGTGAAAGTATGGCACCGCTCGCAATGCTTCACACTGTCCACCGCATGCTGCAAGGCGCGTGAGAGTGTCCGGGCTCCTGCCCGATCATGTTGCAGCAAATGAAACGCCATGCGCGAGGCAGATTTCACACCAACTCCGGGCAAGCGGCGCAGGGCCTGAACCAGCCCTTCCAGCGAATTGGAGTCCGTCACGCCGTCAGCCGGTCGGGCACGCCAGAGTTCGCCGGGCGCATCAGAAAGGAAACTTCATGCCGCCGGGCA
>JAABRC010000161.1 GCA_011391115.1 Candidatus Egaibacter danicus
ACCAGCCTTGGTCAAGGCGTTGAACAACGTGGATTTACCGACGTTGGGTAGGCCTACAATGCCACACTTCAGACTCATAAAAACCTCTAAAAACGGGGGAGACAAGTGTATGCCATCCCTGTTGGGGCGCCTTCTGCTGACTATTTTCTGCTTGTGTAGCAGCTTGTCTTGGGCCAGCGACCCATTCGCAGAAGATGTGATCGTGCTCAACGACAACGTGCCTGAGGTTCAGGTGCGGAACGACGTCAAGAGTTGGATCGACGAGGGCTCACATGCCTCCATCGCTCTGGTAGCGGGGGGCACGGTCAACTTCAAATCAGACCGGACAGCTGACCATTACCAGCTGAACAAATTCGACACCCTGTGGATCAAGCTCAGCGTAAAGCGTCCGCCGGGCAACACCGCACAGTGGACGTTGAACGTGCCGCTCCCATTTGTGGATTTTGTGACGCTGTACCAAGCCGATGGAACTGGCCAATGGTCGGTACAACGCGCCGGTGACAGCGTGAATCAGTCTGAATGGCCCCGTCAAGGCTTGTATCCCGATTTCGAACTGACTCTGGCAGACAGCACGTCAAAAGACCTGTACCTGCAGATCCGCAACTTCAAGCAGACTGGCATTCCCATTCGCTTGGCAACGGTACCGCTACGTGAAAAGCAGCGCCAGCTGGAGTTGTTGGGCTTGGGGCTGATGTTGGGCGCGTTACTGAGTCTGGCGATACTGTCAATGCTGCGCTACGTAGAACACCGCAAGGCCATTGACGGTTTGGCGGCCCTGTTCGGCCTGCTGATCGCCACCACAATAGGCCAGATCAATGGCGTCATGAACGCCTTTGTTTGGGCGCCGCTGCCCGACATTGGCAACTACGCATCCGGTGTTGTCCCGGTGATGACTGTGGGTTGTGCGTTGCTGTTTGTCCGCAACATTTTTTCACTGCACGTGCACTACCGCTGGTTCGACCGGTTTTTATCATCTGTCGGCTGGGGCACCATTGCTTCGGTGCTGGCCTATGCAGTGGTGGACCGATTCATCGCCGAGTGGATATGCAGCATCTTCATGATTTTTGCGCTTCTGGTTGGCATCGTTGCGACGTTCCAGAGTCGGCGCGACGGGTCTGTGGTTGGTCGCTGGTTGATGTTTGCCTTGCTGCCCGTGTTTTCCACCATCCTGTACATGGTCGGTGAGGCGGCCGGCATCGTTCCCACCCTTTGGCAGATGCGCTATCTGACGTCACTGGCCGTTGCCATTGCGATCCCGGTTCTGCTCTATGCCTTGAGCCAGTTAACCCATGACCGCAAGGAGTTGGTGGTTCGCGCCAACCACCTGCCCACCCAGGATGCATTGACCGGATTGCTGACGCCCGAGGTATTCCAGACCCATCTGGAAACGGCTGTACAGCGCGCCATCGATCACCGTGAACCGTTGGCACTGGTCATGGTTCGGGTCACCAACCATGAGCATATCCGCCAAGCCTACAGCGACACCACTGCAGAGCAATGCCTGCTGCGCGCCGTGGTCAAGATCCAGCGCATTCTGCGCGACGTGGACCCTGCGGGCCGCGTTGGCACTGCGGAGTTTGCGTTGCTGATGGAGGGCGTATCGACACGCCAGGCACTGACTGAGCGCATGGTCAAGCTGATCGGCTCGGGGCTGATTCCCTTGCCCGGCTTGGTACCGGAAGTCACACTGCATTTCCACGCTGCCTGTGTCGTATTGCATGAAAACCCGGTGCCACCCGAACGCGTGTTGGACGACCTGCGGGACCTGATGGCGGGTATGTCGCCCCATACCCGCAGGCCGATCCGTTTTCTCGAAGCCCTGCCGACCGAGGCCTCCCAAATGCTGTCGCAGGCTGAGCCTGCATAGGGACAAACGCTGCCCAGACCCGCTTGATGGTGGGCGGCTTTTACAATCCCAGCATGACACGACCGTTTGATATCTGCATCCGCGGCGCCGGCATCGTCGGACGCACCCTGGCCTTGCATCTGGCCGGCAAGCAATTGCGGGTGGCGCTGGTAGCCTGCGACGCACACGCCGCGATGCCGGCATCTGGCGAAACCGATGTGCGGGCCTACGCACTCAACCTGGCATCGCGCCAGTTGCTGGATGCCGTGCGCTGCTGGCCAGACGAAGCCGATGCCACGCCGGTGCTGGCCATGCAAGTGCACGGGGATGACGGCGGCAAGGTCGCCTTCGACGCCACAGAGACCGCATCGCAGGCACTGAACTGGATCGCCGACGTACCGGTACTGGAGGCCCGATTGGCGCAGGCCGTGCGTTTTCAGCCCTTCATTGAGATCTTTGACAGCCCCCAGCCCGCTGCGCTCACGGTGGTCTGCGAGGGACGAGCCAGCGCATCCCGGGAGGAGTGGGGCGTACAGTGGGATGTCACGCCATACGGCCAATGGGCGCTCGCGACCCGTGTGCAATGTGCCATGCCGCATGGACAAGTCGCTCGCCAATGGTTCAGTAAAGGCGAAATACTGGCGTTTTTGCCCATGGGCGGCCCGCAAGGGAACTTGTGCGCCATTGTGTGGTCTGTCAGTCCTGAACGTGCCAAATCCTTGCAAGCCATGTCTAACCAAGAGTTTTGTCTGGCACTCGAAGCCGCCAGCCACGGTGCGTTGGGCACAGTGGCGTTGGGCAGCGGGCGCAAGGTGTGGCCATTGCAACAAGCGGTGGCCCAGCGCTGGAGTGGTAGTTCGCCCCAGGGAGCGTGGGTTTTGGCCGGTGATGCTGCACACAACATGCATCCCCTGGCTGGACAGGGATTGAACATGGGCTTGGCCGATGTGGCCGAGCTGGTACATGTGTTGGAGCACCGCGCCTATTGGCGCAGCGTAGGAGACAGCAGGTTGCTGCGCCAGTATGAGCGTGCGCGCAAGGCCGACTTTGCCGTGATGGGCCAGGCTAACGACGCTTTGCAGCAATTGTTCACCAACCCGAATCCGGCCGTGCAGGCCATGCGCAACTGGGGCATGAACCGATTTGAAGACAGTGGCCCAATCAAACAATGGGTTGCACGGCGCGCCATGGGCGTGCTGGGCAAACCAACATCAACACAAGGTAAACAGCGAATATGAAATCCGTCATCCAATCCCTGCTGGCTTGCGCCGCACTCCTGGTCTGCAGCAGCAGCATGGCGCAGGAAGCCCTGATCCGCAAAAATATTGCCGAGCGGCTTCCGCTGATCAAAGCCGTGGATGAAGTCAGCAAAACTGCCATTCCCGGCATCTACGAACTGCGCATCAATGGAAGCGAAATTTTCTACACGGACGCACAGGCCAACTACCTGATTGAAGGCAACATCATTGACGTGCGGGCCAAACGCAATCTGACCGAGGAGCGCATTGCCAAGCTCACCGCCGTCAAGTTTGACGATTTGCCACTCAAGGATGCCTTCACCATCGTCCGCGGCAACGGCAAGCGCAAGATTGCGGTATTTGAAGACCCCAACTGCGGCTACTGCAAACGGTTTGAGCGTGATTTGCAAAAGGTGGACAACGTCACGATTTACATGTTTTTGTACCCCATCCTGGGGGCAGACTCGGTAGAAAAATCGAAGGCCGTCTGGTGCGCCAAAGACCAAGCCAAGGCCTGGTTGGACTATATGGTGCGCGACCTGCCGCTCACTGCCGCCAACTGTGACGCGAATGCCCTGGTGCGCAATGGCGAGTTTGGGCGCAAGTACAAAATCACCGGCACACCAACCCTGTTCTTTGTGGACGACACCCGGGTGCCGGGTGCAGTCGATGCCGCGCAAATTGAAAAAATGTTGACAGCAGCTAGCAAAGGCTAAATCGCTTCCCTATGGCTACCATACGCACGCAAACCAAACCCGCCAGATCCCGCGTAGCAACGACTCCCGCCATCCACTACCGAGTGGAAGTAGCCAACCTGCAGGCCCACCTGTTTGGCATCACGTTGACCATCCCAGCGCCCGCTGCAAACCAGGTCTTGCGCCTGCCGGTATGGATTCCGGGCAGCTACCTGGTACGCGAATTTGCCAAGAATCTGCAAAACCTGCGCTGCCACCAGGGCACCAAGCCCGTACCAGCAAAGCAATCCGACAAGGCCACCTGGGTGGTGGAATGCACGGCGGAGCAGCCACTGGAAGTGCGCTACGAGGTCTACGCGTTTGACAACTCGGTGCGCACTGCGTGGCTGGACGCAACGCGGGGCTTCTTCAACGGCACCAGCCTGTGCCTGCAGGTAGACGGACAACTCGACCAGGCCCACACGCTGGAGCTGGTCGCCAACGAATCTATTGCCGCTTGGTCCGTCGCCACCGGCCTGGAACCGGCCAAGGTCAACAAACACGGCTTTGGCAGCTACCGTGCCGACAACTACGACACGCTGGTGGACTGTCCGGTGGAGATGGGCACGTTCTGGAGCGGCAGCTTTGTCGCCTGCGGCATTGCGCACCGCTTTGTCGTGGCGGGCGCGCCGCCGAGTTTTGATGGCGCCAAACTGCTGGCTGACACCCAGGCCATCTGTGAAGCCGAAATCCGCTTCTGGCATGGCGACAACATCAAAAACAATAGCAAACAACGTAACAAGTACGAGGGCCAGAGCCCAATTCCGTTCAAGAACTATGTTTTCATGCTGAACGCCGTGGCCGATGGCTATGGCGGGCTGGAGCACAAAAACTCCACCGCGCTGATCTGCAAGCGCGCCGACCTGCCGCGCCTGCCACGCACCCTGCTGGCCCCCACGACGCACAAGCAGCCCGAGGGCTACACCACGCTGTTGGGGCTGATCAGTCATGAGTACTTCCATACCTGGAACGTCAAGCGCTTGCGCCCGGCCGAGCTGGCCAGCTACGATTACACGCAAGAAAACTACACCGAGCTGCTGTGGTTTTTTGAAGGCTTTACCAGCTACTACGACGACCTGCTGCTGCGCCGCGCCGAGCTGATCGACAACATTGCCTACCTCAAGCTACTCACCAAGACTCTGAACGGCGTGGCGCAAACGCCGGGACGCAAGGTGCAAAGCGTGGCCCAGGCCAGCTTTGACGCCTGGATCAAGTACTACCGCCAGG
>JAABRC010000162.1 GCA_011391115.1 Candidatus Egaibacter danicus
ATTGCGCTGCCAAAACCCGGCGACTGGCGCCAGTTTTGTATCCAGTCTTCGCGCATCCATGCGCGGCCGCTGGATCTGCAGCGCCCGCTGTGGGAGATGTACGTGATCGAAGGGCTGGACAGTTTTCTGGACCTGCCAGTGGGTAGTTTTGCCGTGCTACTGAAGATCCACCATGCCGCCATTGACGTCGCCCACGGCAACGAAATCACCAGCCTGCTGCATGACCTCTCGCCCGCCGCGACGCCACCGGCCCCTGCGGCGCCGTGGTTCCCGGAAGCTTCGCCGGGCAATCTGCAGCTGTTTTGGCTCGCAGGTCTGAACTTTGTGACCTTTCCTTTGCGCATGGCGCAACCCCTGAGCAGCAGTTGGACTGCGCTCAAATCCACGGCCAAGACCTTTGCCGGTGAAATCCTGGGCCGACCGCACGCATTCCCCATGACCCGATTCAATAGTGAGGTGTCTGCGCACCGCGTCTTCGAGACACGCCGCTTTGCGCTGGATGACTTCAAGGCGATTCGGGCACTGGCGCCGAACGCCACGGTCAATGATGTGGTGCTAGCCGTTTGTGCCGGTGGTCTGCGTTGCTACCTGGAGAAGCAGGGCGAATTGCCCGACGACAGTCTGGTCGCAGCGGCGCCCATCGCCGTGCACAGCGATCTGGAGTCTGACCCCCAAACCAACTTCTCGTGGGTGCGGGTTGCATTGGGCACGGATATTGCTGATCCGGTGGAGCGCCTGGTCGCCATTCAGGCATCAAGTTCTTCATCGTCCATCATGGCCCAGGCCATCAGCGCACGCGAACTGACCAGCATTGCCCAGCAGGCGCCGTCGTTGGCCATCGCAGCGACCAGTAAGATGCTGCGCTCGGCGTCGGCTTTGCTGGGCGACTGGGCGCCTTTGGCCAACTGTGCGATCACCAATGTGCCGGGCTCGCGTGTACCTCTGTACTTGCAAGGCGCGCGGTTGACGTATCTTTCGGCCATCATGCCGATATCCGATGGCATGGGTCTGGTGTTTTCGGTTACCGGCTACAACGACACCATCGTGGTGTCTTTCACCGCCTGCTACGAACAATTGCCCGACCCAGAAGTTCTGGCCCAATGTCTGCGCGACAGCTTCCAGCAATATTTGGCTTTGGCGCAGCGCGAGGCACGGCGCAAGCCGCGTGCCACCGTAGGTAAGGTTCCACGCCTGCCTGTAGTGGGTACAAAGACCGTCAAACCTCGCAGCAAGGCAGTTACCTCGAAAGCTCGGACGGCGTCTGCACAGCACGGACCGAAGCGCACCATTGCGGGAAATTAGTAGCGCCATGCGGGGCGAAGTCTGCTAAAGTCATTTTGAACTTGGGCGGTGGCGGCCTTGGGATGCCGGGGTCTGGCGCATCGATGCTTGCCGAGCCGGAAAACTGTCTTGAGAATCGAGAGTGCGAGGTGCAGATTTGGCTACTACAAAACCGATGAACGGATTCTTCAAGCCCGGCTTGGTGCTGATGGCGAAACTGAGCGGGCGCAACAAATTCTGGGTCATCGGCACGCCATTGCTGCTGACCGTGCTGTTACTGACGGTGCTGCACGTCAATAGCTTGAGTGCGCAAGCTCCGGCAGGCGTTTCTGCGGAGGCACTGGCTGCCCGCCAAGGCATGCTAAATCTTGAATTCTGGATGACATTGGCGATTGCCGCAGGGGGGCTGAGCCTGTGGGCGTACCTTGTACTGAGTTTTTTCAAAAGCAATCAGGCGGATCGCGAGCAGATTGATACTGTGATGCTGCAGGCCACCACGGGGGATCTCACCGGAACAGCGGGCTTCCATGGCATCGACAGCATGGGCAATTTCGGCAAACAGTTTGAGCTGGTGACCAAGCGCATGTCGGAAATGGTGGCCAATATTCGCAGTGCCGCGGTTCAACTGGGTGACACGGGCAAGAAGCTCGTGGACGATACCCGGGCGCTGGCGGACCGTGCGCAGGCCCAGGGCGAGAACCTCACACAAACCGCCGAGCATGTTCGCAAGGTCAGCGCCACCGTCGCGCGCAATGCGGACGCGTCCCAGGAAATCAGTGTGATGACCGATTTGCTGCACAAGGAAGCTTCGGGTGCTGGCGAGCAGATGAAGTTGACAGTAAGTACCTTGGGGCCCCTGCAGGCTACTTCCGGCCGCATGAATGAAATTGTTGGCACGATCGATGCCATTGCGTTCCAGACCAACTTGCTGGCGCTCAACGCTGCGGTGGAAGCGGCACGTGCGGGTGAGCAAGGGCGTGGTTTTGCGGTAGTGGCCGCTGAGGTGCGTCGTCTTGCCAAAAGCAGCCAGTCAGCCGCGGGTGAGGTCCGTGAACTCATTCGGGAGTCATCCGAGCGGGTTGGCAATACGGTGACGCAAATCGAGCAAATCAACAAGGTCATGGAAAGTCTGGTCACCGGCATTGGCGAAATTGCGACCAACGTCAATGTAATGGCCGAAGGCAGCTCAGGCCAGAGTTCTGCCTTGCAAGACGTGGTCAATGCAGTGGGCGATCTGGATGTACTGACGCAGGAAAACGCGGCGCTGGTGGTGCGCGCCAGCGCAAATTCCGATGCAATGACGGTTCAGGCCTCGGATCTGGAGATTTCGGTCAGCCACATTCAGCTGCGCCAGGGCTCGGCCGATGAAGCGCGGCAGATGGTGTTTGATGCAATGGTTGAAATCGGCAAGCTCGGCATGCGCGAGGCGATTGCGTTGTTCCACGACAAACGGGGTCGTTTTAACTGGAAAGATTTGTATGTCTTCATCATCGACCGCAATGGCGCTTATGTCGCGTGCGGCGCTGACCACACCCGTGTTGGTGTCAAGTTAGGCGACTTGTTGGGCGAAGTGGGCGAGAAGCTGACCACTGATGCCTGGGACATTTGCGAAAGGGACGGCGGCGGCTGGGTGACTTACTCCATTATGAATCCCTTGACGCAAGAAGAGCAGACCAAGCTGTCATATGTGGTGCCCATCGATCAGGACCGTTTGATCGGATGCGGTTGCTACGTGAACGCCCAATGGGCACACTGAAACGGAGCAGTTTCTGAGCAAACGGACCGATCCGCGTATCTGAGACATTAACCTGCAGAAAATCTGTCAAGCAGCGAACTGGCTTCAGAAAATGGCGTTACGATGGGTTCCTCCAATCGCATAACAGGCGGCCATGCAAAACGGAAATCCTCCCGCTCCTGGTGAAGGGCAGAGCCTTCGCGACCCTAACGCTTTGCTCGGTTTGTGCGCAGGCTTGCTGCCGGTTTGGGCACGACATCTCGCCACATCCCGTGCGCAGTCAGAGGTGGCCGTGGCCGAGATGCTCAAGGCATTTGCCGACATCGGTCCGCACATCAATATGGCCGAGCGACAGTCCCAACAAATCAATGACGCTTTGGCCCAGCCTATTGGAGGAGTGATCGGCCTGGTGGCAGCCTGCGAGCAGGCTTTGACACCCGTTCTGCAAGACTCTACCCTGGCCGCTCCGAGCCGCCTAGCCATCGAATCTGTGCTGTCCATGGTGCGTAACGCAGTTGGCGCCTTGGAGCAAATTGCGAGACCCTTTCAGCACCAGACCCAAATGGTGGCGGAACAGGTGGAGCGTATGTATATCGGCTTTCAGTACCAGGATCGCATCAGCCAGATGATGACCTTGCTGGAGGGGGACATCGTTGACCTGCAGGCGGCACTGTCAGAAACGGGCGGGGCCCCACCGAATCTCACTGCGTGGATGGAGAAGTTGGAGTCGCGCTATGCGATGGCGGAGCAGCATGATGACCACAGGGGTGCGCCCACCGCAGGGGCACAACCCAGTCAAGATAACGAAACTACTTTTTTTTAAGAGGTTGGTATGGCAAAGACGATATTGGTGATTGATGATTCCGCCAGCTTGCGCCAAGTGGTGCGAATGGCGTTGACCGGTGCCGGGTACGACGTGATAGAGGCGGGTGACGGCAAGGCTGCGTTGGCCTTGCTGGATGGCCGCCAGGTCAACATGGCGGTTTGCGACATCAATATGCCGGTCATGAATGGAATCGAATTCGTCAAAGCTGCCAAGCAGTTGCCGGCCTATAAATTCATGCCTATCCTGATGCTTACCACCGAGAGCCAGGATGCCAAGAAAGAAGAGGGCAAGGCGGCTGGTGCCAAGGCCTGGATGGTGAAACCGTTTTCGCCCACGCAACTTGTGAATGCTGTTGGCAAACTTTGTCCGTAGGCCCTGTTGCGCAAGGCTGCTGGGTGTGGCCCTTTGAAAGTTTGTTTGACACAGCCTGGAGATTTCCATGAGCGATAGGTTCGAGCTTCCCGCCGAGTTGAATATCTATAGTGCGCTGGAATCGCGCGATGCTTTGCTGGCGTGGGCGGCTGAGCAGATGACCCAGGCCAAAGGCTACCTTGAGGTATCCGCCCGTGATGTGGCCGAGGTTGACGGGGCTGGTCTGCAGCTGCTGGCTTCACTGTCCAACATGGAGCAAACCTGGCATTTGGTGGAAACCAGCGAGTGCTTCGCCGAGGCCTGCAAAACCATGGGCTTTGGCCATTGGCTGGACAAGCGCTACTTGAAACCCAGCAGCATGGAGTCCACCATATGAGCTACAGCAGCGACGCCGATCGGGACTTCATTGCCCAGGCCATGCCGGCCTTCATCAGCGAGGCGGCGGAACAGATCGAAGCCATTGAAACCCTGCTGCTGGAGCTGGAAGAGCAGCCGGACAATCGGGAGTTGCTGGACTCGCTGTTTCGGTGTGCCCACACCGTCAAAGGCTCAGCCGGAATTTTTGGGCTCAACCGCGTGGTCGATTTCACCCACCATGTGGAGACTTTGCTGGACAAGATGCGCGACGGTGACATCGCCCTGACACCAGCCATCAGTACCCTGCTGTTGCAATGCAATGACCAGATCAAGTTTTTGGTGGATACCGCTGCGGACGAAAGTGCAGATACCGCAGAGCAAAAGGATGAGCGTGCGGATCTGGTCAGCCAGCTGAACGCGCTGACCCACGGCACGGAGCCTGGGCTTGCAGTGGCACCCGTCGCCGTTGCGCAG
>JAABRC010000163.1 GCA_011391115.1 Candidatus Egaibacter danicus
TGCGCGAAGGGCGGCGACTGACCCTGACCGAGACGGGCCACTTGGTGTTGAGCTATTGCGAGAACATCTTTGACCTGGGCCAAGAAATGCTGGGCCGACTAGAGGGCCGCCACAAAGGCCTGGAGCGGCTGCGCCTGGGAAGCGTGGCCACACTTTCGCGCAACTACCAGGAGAACTGGATCAAGCCACTGCTGGCGGACAGCTCGGTCACGCTGACGCTGGAGTCAGGCACGCTACAAGACCTGCTGGCCCGCCTGGTGAAGCACCAGCTGGACGTTGTGCTGGCCAACGAGGCGGTAGCCAGCGACGCAGAACGCCCTTTGCACTGTCGCTACCTGGGCAGCCAGGCCATCTCATTGGTGGGGCCCGCGCAGGCTTGGGTGGGTCGGACGCTGAGAGTGCCCGAAGACTTGAACGGGCTCGACCTGGCCCTGCCAAGCCAGCTGCATGCCTACCGAGGACAGTTCGATGCCTTGTGCATGGCAGCAGAAGTGAAACCCCGGGTCCGTGCGGAGGTGGATGACATGGCCATGCTGCGGCTTATCGCGCGCGACAGTGGCTGGCTCACTGTGTTGCCAGAGGTGGTGGTGCAAGACGAGTTGCGCAACGGCATTCTTTTGCGAGTGGGTCAATCGACACCGCTGCAAGAGCACTTCTACGCCATCACCACCGCTCACCGCCATCGGATTGAAAGGCTGGAGCGACTCCTCGGGTGAGACGGTGCTTGCGATGAACCGCCCCGGGAATCTTGGAGACCGTTTGGTTTAAGTCAGTCTGCCACCACATTGCGGCGTTGCCAGTTCCGCCAATTCACGGGTTGACCAAGACCGGCGATGGATCACATCGGCCGTGTACAGCCCGTTGATCGTCTCGGCCAAGGCGTTGTACTGAGCCGCCAGCCCACGACGCGCCGGGCATACACATCGAGCGCATTGGCCACGGACAGCCAGCCTTGCCGGTATCGATCTGATCGCGCTAGACCCATTCGTTCAGGGTCTGGGCACGCAGCCGATCTTTGGGGCGAGGGATATCGATGGCTGCCCACAACGATGGGTAGTCGCCACGGTGCTCACGCACCATGCGAACAGCCTGTTTGTGGACCTCGGGAGAAAACTGGTTTGACTTCTGGCTCATGACTCCCTCCTCTCAGAGACAAGAGCCTCCTCAAAACCCGGGGCGGTTCAGGCAGACGACATCCACGCCGAGGCGCCTTACTAGCCCTCACGCAGGCTGCCGGACAAGACGAGTACGCGTTCGACGTCCCTACGAGCACAAGCCCGGGCGAAACCTTCCCTACACCAGAGACCGTTCGCCGCAGTTCAGTGGCTAAAACTGAACAGTCGCGGTTTGCCCACTCTGCCGCTGACTTATCGGATGCGTTTGACTTGAGTTCTCAAAAAATCAGGTTACCGCTTGCAGGGCAAGCTGCCACACTGGGTATTGCGTAGAGAGGCCCCGTTAAATAGGACGCCAGCCTGCAAAAGCGCCTGCCATCCAGCGGAGAATGATGCACCGCTAAGGTCAGTTTTCCGAAATGAGGCGCCACCAAAGAAGGCCGCTGTGTTTCCACTGAACCTAGCACCCGAAAAGTCAGCTTCGTCGAAAATGGCATTCTCGAATACTGCGTCATTGAAGCGGCAGTCAGCGCATTGCAAACCCCTGAAGTCAGCTTGACGTAAAGTCGTAAGCTCGTTGTTAAAGCTCTGGAACACAGAACCAGAAAAATTCCCTCCTCCAAAAGCGGCACTATCCAAGTTAGTTGAACCGAAGTGGGTACCACGAGCCTGTGCCCTATTAAAACGCACTCCTTTCATTTCCAACCGACGCAGTTGAATCCCTGACAGGTCTGCGTCGGAAAAATCGGCACCGTTGAAGTACGTGATCTGACCACCAGCGTTACCATCACCGATGAATCTCACGCCAGGAAAGGTTACGAAGCGGAAGACTGCGTCGTCGAACTGCCCGCTAATTTCTTCAACCGATAGCACGGCTTGGCTGAAATCCGCTTGTCGTGCATCCACACCGCTTAGCCGACTTCGACTAAACTGAGTACCGATAAACTTGGCTTTCCGAAACCGAGTCTTTTCAAAGACGACTTCAGTGAAGCGACTTTTACTCAAATCGGCTTCAACGAGAGTGGCTCCTTGCAACTTGACGCCTGTCCAAACACTACCGCGTAGAACTGCCGACGAGAGATCCGTGTCTTGGACCACGGTGTCAGATGCCCAAACAGTGTTTTCCAACTGCGCACTCCGAGCCGAAGCTCGTCGCATTTGTACTCCAGTTAAATCTATGCCTTTAAAGATGGCACCATCGAGTTTCGCGGCATCAAACACCACTCCGGGGACACTCGCCTTGGAAAACTGGGCCTTAGTCGCACTCGCGCCTACCCATCGAGAGTGGTCAAGCACGCTGTCGTTGAAAATGGCTTCGTCGGCCTGGACTCGCTCTAGCAATGCGCCTGGCAGCTGGGCACCCGTTAAGTCAGCCGCACGCATGCTGGCATCACTGAAATTGGCACGCGACAGCCGTGCGCTGACTAACTTCACTTGATCCAAGTTGGCTCTAGTGAAGTTGGCACCAGAAAAATTCAGGCTCGACAAGTCGGCCCCTCGGAGATCATAGCCCTGAAAATCCCGTTTAAGCTTGCTATTCGCTGCGGCTGCTTTCACCTCAGCCACATGCTGTTGGTTCGCAGCTAAAGTAACAGTAGGAGTGCTCATACCCGTGATTGCAGCCATCCAGAATACCGCAGAGCTTTTCCACATCTCGTTCATTCAAAATAGGTGATTTAAAGACCGCTCAAGACAACAAAAACGTGAAAATTTTGGCAGATTAGCTACAGGTACCATTTCTAGACGGAATGTCCGAAGTGAACAAAGGCCATTACACCTTCAAAGTGCGCCTGTAGCGTGCGCGCTAGCCGCTTGAAAGGCTGCAAGCGGCTCCTTTTCGCCCACTCGATCGAGCGCTCAAGTACTGTTGGGGCCGCCTCCAGGCTCTGACTTTGCGCCGCCGCCCCATACACCCGCTCCAGCGCGCCCTTCAGGCGCCGGTGTGGAGGGCGCATTTCTACGGCATTCGTGTTTTTGTAAGTTCGAGTCTCACCGCTTGCCCAGCAAAGGCGAGCGGCCAATTTTGTTGGACTCGGCTTTCTGTTTCGGCGGCGGCGAAAAGCCTTCAAAGGCTTCGCCGGGTGTCCAGTTGCTCACGGCGTAAACACGCTGATCGCGCAGGCCCTGCACACCTTCGGCCCAGGCCATGAGCATGCGTTTGCCGATGTCTTCAAAGCCGGGGTGTTGCGCCATGGCCTGGCGCACCAGCGGCCCCACGTCGGCCACGGCGTCGCTGATGGCTTGCACCATGTGCTGTTGCTCTTTGGGCTGAATGCCGAAAGTGGCGGCGATGAACTTCTGCAGGTTTTTGCCGGGCACCCATGTCTTTTTGCCCATGAACTCGATGCCCGGCGGGTTGTGCTGAAAACCCGCGTACACGCTCGTGGTCAGCATGTCGTAGGTTGGTGACAGGTGCACGTCTGCCCGGCTGGTGTAGAGCAAGGCCAAGTTCTTGGCGTGGCAGTCGGCGTTGCGCAGCGCGTAGGTAAGCAGCAAGGTGGTGGAGAGTTGGCGATAAGTTTCGAGGCGCTGCGCGCCGGGCACGTGGTCGCGCACGGCTTTGGCGATGCGCTCCCAAGTCGTGTCGTATTTGGCGGCGGGGCGCAGGCCCAGCAGGCTGCAGAAGTCTTCCATGCCCCAATGGGTCTGGCCGTGTTCGTCCACGTCAAAGCGGTGCACCACCAGCGCCTGGCCGTCGTCTGACACCTCGGTTTTGGCGGTGGGCATCACGCGGCTGGCGACCTGCATGCACAGGTGTTCGTTCAAGGCCACGAAGGGCAGTTGGACACTGGAGCCTTTCATGATGTGGCGGCGGGTTACCAAGCTGGCTTTCTTGTGCAACACCATTGGCGCGGCTTCTTCGGCCTGAGCATCCAAAAATTTGGGCACCACGCCCGATACGCCGCTGGCGGCGTGCTCGCGAACCAAGGCGGCAAAGGCGGCTTCGGAGTTGTCGCCTTTAAGCAGCGCAGCCACCTCAACCGGTTTGGCGGGTTCGTTGAGTTCGGCGCCCGGCGCGGCCACTTGCAGGCGGCCCACCATGTTGCGGCCAATGACCGACAAAAGCGCGATGGGGCTGGCGCCGATGTGGGGGCCAAACTGCTCTTGCAGCACCTGCAGCAAATAGCCCTCAGGCAAGTTCATTTGCAGCACCGGGGGAAGCTGGTCGTCCCACATGTAGCTCTCAGTGCGCACGGGCATGGTGAGGGATACAAAGTCATCTGCCGCCACCTGGGGGTGGTAGGTGAGCAGGCTCTTGAAGTCGCCAGACTGCGCCAGCGTGGCCACCTCGCGGCCCAGCACGTAAACAGACAACGGCATCAGCGGGCTCCCCCAGTGGCTGCGCCCTTTTCACCATGGCCACCGCCTCGGCCTGTGGCGGGCTGCGCCCGCTCGCGGCGCAGTTCGTCCAGGTTACCGGCCTGGCCCTGGGCCACCACGTCCAGCTCGGCACCCAGCACCGCCAGCACGGCCATCAGCTTGCGCGAGCCAAATTCGGCTCCCCTGCCGCGCTCGAAGCGCGAAAGGGACTCGGGCGTCACGCCCGCCTGGGCCGCTACGTCGCCTTGTTTCAGGCCCAGCAGCTTGCGGCGCGCGGCAACGGTTTCACCGAGTTCTTGGAGGGTTTGCATTTGATATTTTTATCAAAAAACAAAATCATAAGAGTTTTTTTGATTTAAATATCAAAAAACACAGCAAACAACTTTCGCCGATGGCGGGCATACCTGATGCGCAAAGGGATCAACACCTATGCCCAAAACCCACGCCACTTCGGGCGACTTCGCAGAATCAAGGCCTGAGCCTTGGAGCTTTTTTGGCCGCTGGGTGTCGTGGTGGGCCGAAACAGCAACCGGGCCGAGTATGCAGGGGGCTGCAATATCCCGGTACTGGTGGCTACGCAGTGGCCACACAGCCG
>JAABRC010000164.1 GCA_011391115.1 Candidatus Egaibacter danicus
ACGGTGGCATTGTTGATCAGCTGGGCAATGATCTGTCCCAATAGCGCAGGGTAGCTGTGCATTTCGATACCCGACGGGATCGCGAACCGGATATCGACAGCGGTATCTTCACCCGCCTTGTGCAACCCAGATTCCAGCCCACCCAAGGCTTGCGCCAGATCAAAGGTGCACAGCGAGTCTTTCGTTTGCTCCGCAGCCATGTGCTTGAAATTGTTAATCAGTTCGTCTGCCCGCCTGAGCGATTTTTCCAGCAGCGCGGCACCGTCCACGCTGGAGCGTATGAATTCGTCCAGCATGGACTTTTTGAGTTGTCCCGCCTGGGTGTCGCTTTGCAGGCGGCGTGCCATCTCGCCCAGCGCGCTCCCGGTGGTCAGTGCATTGCCAATAGGGGTGTTGAGCTCATGGGCAATGCCTGCCACCATACGGCCCAGACTTGCCAGTTTTTCCTGTTGAACGATCTCGGTCTGTGTTCGTTGCAGGGTATCCAGTGTGGAAGACAGCTGGCTGTTCGCTACTGCAAACTGTGCATTGGTCTCCAGCAACGCCTGGTTGCGCTCCGCCACGCGCTGTGCTTCAACTTTGGCCGTTTCGTCGGTGACCAGAACATGCACGGCCGGCTGCCCATCCCAATCCGATGGCCATCCGGTATACCGCACGTAAACGGTGGAGCCGTCGGGGCGCTGTGCGGTGCCCTGCATCTCGGTCATGCGCCGTTCACCCCCCAGTGCGCGGCGGACGGCGGCCTGCCCAATGGCCTTGTTCTCTGGTGAGCTGGTTGCCCAGGGTCCCGCAGCCTGCATGGCTTCAAACGAGGGGTAGCCGTAGATGCGCAAGGCGGCCGGGTTGGCATAGAAGAACTGACTCTCGTCCATCACCACGATGCCCTGCAGAGCGTTTTCGCTCAGCCGTTCAAAGCGATCCCGTGCCTGTTGCATGGCTGCCGCGGATCGGTCCAGCGCAGCGTAGACAAAGGCAAAAACAATCATGATCCGGATCACGATGGAGCCACTCATTTGCAAAGCCAGTGCTTCGTCTCCCTGGATGACCACGACCAGCAGATTCATGCCCTGAACCAGCAACAGCAGCCCAATGATCCGGTCTGAGAGCCGATGCCGCCGCAGCCAGCGGGTGGTGAGTGCACCGATTGCCAGGTACATACATGCGGCAACTCCATAGACCAGCACGGCGCTGCGCGTGGCGACCACCGCACCAAACAGGATGAACAACGCCAGGGCGATCCTGAACTTCTCAGGCCCCAATGGGTTTGCGCCGCTGAGGCGCCGGGTTGCGACCACCAGAAAGGTGTATCCCAGCGTCTGGCCCACCACAATACCCAGCATGCCCACGCCCTGCCAGACCGGGTGCTGGCTGAAATAGGCGTAGGAAAATGCGGGGGCAACAAAGGTGAAGAACTGCACCCAGCTCATGTCCCGCGCAAAAGTCTGGGACCGGTCACGCCGCCAAACCAACCACAACACGACCCACAGCACGATGGAGATGGCGATGTTGATGCCAACCACATAGGTGAGGCCTTCGGGAGCGGTCGGCATGGGTTACGGACTTTAGCCCACCGGGCTGTGGAACCGGACCGTGTTGCGGCCGGCTTCTTTGGCCTCGTACATGGCTGCATCGGCTCGCTGCAGAATGCCAGCCAGGCTGGCCTCGTGGTTGGTAAAAACCACCACCCCGATGCTGGCGGAGCAATGGTGTTCTACCAATGTGTCGGATTGTCCTGCGTGCGCGACGTTCAATTGGTAGGGTGCCGCTATGCTGGCCCGGATTTTTTCGGCCACAGCGGCTGTCTGGGCGGTGGATTGCGCGCGGTCCGGTTCAAGCTCTCCGAGCATGACCACAAACTCGTCACCCCCAAAGCGGGCGACAGTGTCCATCTCGCGCACACAGGCGCACAGGCGGCGGGCGACTTCGATGAGCAACAGGTCACCCACACTGTGTCCGTGGGCGTCATTGAGGGGTTTGAAGTTGTCCAGGTCCAGGAACATGAGCGCCGCGAAGAGGCCACTGCGCTTGCTGGCAGCCATGGTCTGGTTCAGGCGGTCACCCAGCAGGCGGCGGTTGGGCAAACCCGTGAGGGCGTCGTAGAACGCCAACTGGCGGACCTGCTCTTGCGCGCGCTTGGTTTCGCTCAGGTCAATGTCCAGGCAAAACAGTTCGGGTGGCTGGCCAGGGGGTTTGAGCAAGGCGTGGCTGGAAAAGACGGGAACCTTGCCCCCGCTTTTGGTTTGCAACAGAAGTTCACCGGCGGGAATGGGTTCACCTGTTTGTGCCATGTGCTGCATGGCGCTCACTACGCCGTCACGCAATTCTGGCGGGATGATCAACGCCAGGAGATTGCCCCCCAGTGCTTCTTCGCGGGTGTAGCCATACAGTTGCTCGGCCGCGGCATTCCAGAAGGTGACGGTGCCATCCATGGCATAGCCTTGCACGGCAACCCCGGGAATGTGTTCCATCACGTTGCGAAAGCGCGACTCACTGTCTTTCAGGGACTCTTCGCGCTGGTTGAGCGTTCGGACCATGTGGTTGAAGCTCCCGATGAGACGGCCCACTTCATCGTCTTCGGCAACGGGTAGTGTGCGCACCGTTTCCCCTGCAGCCGGCAGCTTGGCGAGCGCCTGGGCGGCGTTAAGCAGTGGTGACAGCTCATGGCGCAGTGCCGACCGGGTTAAAGCTGCTGCCAGCAGCGTCAGGACCAGCGTGGCCAAGAGCATGCGCTGCTGCATGTCGCGGATAGGGTCAAAAGCATCGACCGTGGGCAGAATGGCCGCTACGTACCATCCCGTCAGGGGAACCGTTTTGGCCGATGCCAGAACTTCGACCCCACGCGGGTTGGTAAAAACATCCGAGCCCTCGTACCCCTGAATGAACCGGTCCAGCGTGGGACTGACGCCAACCGGCGGGAGCATTTCCATGACCCGGTTTTGTTCGCTGGCCGTGATGACCAGTCGCTGTTGGGGTGCCACGAGGAGGTAGCCCCCAGTCTTGCCGTCAAAACTCTGAATGATGCGATCCAGAAAATTGGGTTTATCGAGCTGGACCACGCCGGCCAGTACACCCATCACCGTGCCCTGGCTGTCGCGGATGGGTACGCCGATTCCGACCCCCGGCGCCTTCAGCGTGGGGCCGATGATGGGTGCGCTCACCACCGGCCGGTTCTCTTTCAATATGGTGGCGATGTAGTCCAGACTGCGGTAATCGACTCCAAGCCGTCCGTTGGTTCGCGGCACGTCTGCAATAGCGATGCCGTTGGCATCCAGCACCGAAACGCCGCTATTGAACAGCGATTGCAGAACCGGCAGCCCTTCGAGACGGGACTGAAGCGCCCGAGCGTCACCCATGGCTGCACGGTCAATGGCAGAGGCAACAGCTCCCAAGGCCAGCACGCGGTTTTCCAGATCACTGTTGACGACCGCCGCCAGTGCGCTGACGTGGGCGTACTGCTGCTCTCCGAGCACGCGCTGCATGTCGTTGCGCAGCATCAGGCTGGCATAAAAGGCGACGGCCCACATGCTGACCACGAAAATCAACAATGTAAACAGTGTGAGCCGCGTCTTGATGGAGCGTGGCCGTAAGTCCTTCAGTTGCAAGCCGTTCTCCTTGTGCCGTGTCAGGGCGGTTGCATGCGCCCCTGGAGCTCGGCCAGGTCTTCGTCACTGTCTGAAAATTCTTCCGCGATGGCATGGCACGCGTCCTGAATGGACAGGAATGCGTCGACGATATCGGGGTCGAAATGCTGGCCCTTGCCCTGGACAATGATGGCAACGGACCGTTCATGGGTAAACGCTTCCTTGTAGACCCGTCGGCTGATCAACGCGTCATACACGTCCGCCACGGCCATCAGGCGGGCCGATGCCGGGATGGCTTCGCCCGCGAGGCCGTGTGGATAGCCGCTTCCGTCCCATTTTTCCTGGTGTGAAAGAGCGATTTCTCCCGCAACATCCAAAAATGCAATCGGGCGACCAATGCGGGCCTTGGCCCGTTCGATGGCGACAAACCCCAACGTGGTGTGGGTCTTCATGATGTCAAACTCATCGACATCGAGCTTGCCGGGTTTCAACAGGATGCGGTCGGGTATGCCCACTTTGCCAATGTCATGCAGCGGAGCGGAGCGGAACAGCAGATCAATGATCTGGTCATTGAGGTAGGTGGCAAAGCGCGGGTGGTGCTTCAGCGCCACTGCTAGCGCCCGTACGTAGCGCTGGGTGCGCAGGATGTGGTGGCCGGTTTCGTTGTCGCGCGTCTCTGCCAGGGATGTCATGGCCAGAATAGTGGCCTCTTCGGTCAGCCGGGTCTCTTCCGTGCGCCGGGCCACTTCGGCTTCCAGATAGGCGTTTTTGTCTTGCAAAAAGGTGGCTGCTGCACGGAGTGCCAAATGGGTCTTGATACGTGCCAGCACAATGGCCGGACTGATGGGCTTGGTGATGTAGTCCACCGCACCCAGCGTAAAGCCCAGATGCTCGTCAGCGAGCTGGGTCTTCGCCGAGAGAAAGATCACTGGAATGTCTTGTGTTTGTCGGTCTGCTTTGAGCTGGCGGCAGACTTCATAGCCATCCATGTCGGGCATCATGATGTCCAGCAGAATCAAATCTGGCGCCGGGAGACTGCGGGCGATCTTGAGTGCCCGCGGCCCGTTGGGGGCCACCTTGACGGCGTAGTCATCGGACAGCAGGTCATCCATCAGCGACAGGTTCTGCGGCGCATCGTCCACCACCAATATCAGTGGCTTGGATGCGGGTGGTGTTGCGCTAGGGTCCGGGTGGGTCATGGGCAATGGCGGGGTTCACGGCATCTTAGCGTGTGGCGGCAACAGTGCAAGCGCCTGCTCGAAGTCGTATTCCCGAACGGCTTGGCGCAGTGCCCGAAACTGCTCGGGCAGGCAGGCTATCAGTACAGTGGAGTTGTCTGCAATGAGCCGTTCGGCCTTGGCATCGTCGTTGACCAGCATGGCGGCAAGCTGGCGCAGAATCGCGTCGCAGTCTTGCGGCGCGCTGGGGTTCGCAGCGGTGTCCTGCA
>JAABRC010000165.1 GCA_011391115.1 Candidatus Egaibacter danicus
AACCCGCGCCTGCGCGTGTTCGAACTGCTGGAGGAAGGGCTGCAGGCGCTGCACCCGCAGATGTCGGCACAGCAGCGTCGGCAACGCATCGAGGGCCTGAGCAAGCGCGTCGGGCTGGGCAGAAGTGCACTGGAGCGCTTTCCGCACGAATTCTCGGGCGGCCAGCGCCAGCGCATCGCCATCGCCCGCGCGCTGGCCGTGCAGCCCAAGCTGGTGATCTGCGACGAGCCGACCTCGGCCCTGGACGTGTCGGTGCAGGCGCAGATCCTGAACCTGTTGCGCGAACTGCAGCGCGACATGGGCCTGAGCTACCTGTTCATCACGCACAACATCGGCGTCGTCGAGTACATCGCCGATGAGGTGGCGGTGATGCGCGCTGGCGCCATCGTCGAGCAGGGGGACAGCAACGAGGTGTTGCGTCATCCCCGGCATGCGTACACCCGGGAACTGCTGGCTGCGGTGCCTCGGCTGTCCCTGCGCGATTGAGGCGGGCCGGCAAAGCCCGTGTGTATGTTGCTTCCTGGCAACGTAGAACGCAGCCGTCGGCGACCACACATACCCGCACCGATCTTGGTGTTGCCAGCGCCATGGCTGGGCGAGGCTGTGCCAGGCGCGAGATTGCAGTGGAAACCCTGTGAGCCGCGCGGCGCCTGCTGCCCAATGTAGGGGGTTGACCCAGGACAAGCGGGCCCGTGTCCCGCTCAGAATTCATCAGGGCAGATCCAAGGGGTCAGAAACAGTGGCGGCAAAAGGCTGGCATGTTTCCCGCTCTGACTATTCATCCAAGGCATCAACTGCCATATCGAGGAGTCCGCGCTCATGTTCAAGAAGACCAGGATCTGCAACGGATTGATGTTGGCCTTTGGCGGCAGCATCGTCATCAGTGCACTGCCACTGGGGGCTCAAGCACAGCGGGTTGAAATCACGGGTTCGTCGATCAAGCGGGTGGAGACAGAAGGCGCACTTCAGGTTCAGACGCTGACCCGGGCGGATATCGAGCGCACCGGCGTTCAAAGCACTGAACAGTTGCTGCGGACCGTGTCCGCCATGGCATCGTCGGGCCAGACACAAAGCTCGACCGGTACCGGGTTGGCCACCTACGGTGCATCGACCATTTCGTTACGGGGCCTGGGGCAGGAGCGCACGCTGGTGCTGGTGAACGGTCAGCGCATGGCAGCGTTCTCCGACGGCACCACGGGTGCCACGAACGTGAACAACATTCCGCTGGCAGCGATCGAGCGCGTCGAGATTCTCAAGGACGGTGCGTCAGCGGTGTACGGCTCCGATGCCTTGGCGGGTGTCGTCAACTTCATCCTGAGGAAGAACTTCCAGGGCTACGAAATCGGCGGCACCTATGGCACGCCGACGGAAAGCGGCGGCGGACAGCAATACCAGGCGAACATCATCGCCGGCTGGGGCGACCGGCCCGCGGACGGCTGGAACCTGACGGTCAGCGGCCAGTGGTCGAAAAACCAGGAGTTGATGGGTCGGGACCGCGCCTATTCGAAGACTGACACCGTCCTGCCCTACTACCGCGGCGGCGGCACGCCGCTGGGCAGCATCCAGGGCGCCTGGTTGCCTGGCGGTGGTGAGCTCAACGGCCCGGTCAATCTGCCCGACTTGCCATTCTCGTTTACCGGCACCGGCTATGGCAACCCTTTGGCGCCTGGCGGCCAGTGCGGCACGATCAACATGGTGCCGGCGACGAACACGAGTGCTGAAGGCCAACCCTACTGCGCCTTCGACACCGGACCATTTGTCGGGCTGCTCGGCGCTACCGAGACCGCTGCCTTGACCGCGAACTTCACGGCTCGCCTGACCGGCACCGCGGAGCTGTACGGTGACGCAATGTGGTCCCGAACCAAGTTCAATTCAAGCATCCAGCCGAGCCCGCTGCGGCACGGGCCGGGCTTCACTGCCACCGATCCGCAGTTCGGTGCCCTGGGTATCGATCCGGTGCTGTTGATGAGCCCCTCCAACCCAAATTACCAGATCGCTTCCGACTACCTGACTGCGCAAGGCCTGGGTGGGCTGGTGGGGCAGCCGCTCAGCATCACTTCGCGCGTGTTTGACTACGGCAACCGCACCACCGAAGACGAAAGTACCCAGTCGAGGCTGGTCGGCGGCGTGCGCGGCGAGTTCATGAACCAGAGCTACGACGTCGTCGCCGGCTGGAACCAGAACAAGCTCAAGGGTACGGTCACGGATGGCTTCTTCTACCAGACGGGGCTTGCCCAGGCGACCCAGAATCCGGCCAATGCGTGGAATCCCTGGTCGCTGACGCAGACCCCGGAGTTCCAGGCCGCCGCTGCCGCCGCCAAGTATGTGGGGGGCACGCTCTCCGGCACCTCGAACCTGTATACCGTCCAGGGCACGCTGTCGGGCGACGTGATGACCCTGCCGGCTGGCACGATGCAGTACGCGGCCGGCTACCAGTTCCGCCGCGAAACGCTGAAGACGACGCCGGCAGCGGCGCTGGAGTTGGGGGACATCGCCGGCCTTGGCGGAGCCACGCTCCCGATTGACGCAAACCGCAATATCAACGCAGTGTTTGCCGAGTTGAACATTCCGATCGTCAAGAACCTCGACGCCGGCCTGGCCGTGCGCTTCGACGACTACAACGACGTGGGCAACACCACCAACTGGAAGGGCAACGTGCGCTGGCAGCCTATGCAGCAACTGCTGCTGCGCGGTTCCTACGGCACCGGCTTCCGCGCGCCCACTCTGTCTGACCTGTTCACGCCGCAGACCCCGGGCACCTCTTCGCAGATCAACGATCCGGTCACGGGACAGACCGACTTCCAGACCACGTCGTTGACTGGCGGCAACCCGGACCTGAAGCCGGAAAAGAGCCGCAATATTGAACTTGGCGTTCGCTTGCGGATGGACCGGCTGTCGCTGGAAATGGCCGCTTTTTCCGGCAAATACACCAACCTGATTCAGGAGAAAAAGGATTTTGGCACCCTCGACGGCTTGCCCGCCAGCACTGCAAACCCGACCCTGTTCCAGACCGTCAACATCGACCAGGCGACGATCAGCGGTTTCGAGCTTCGGAGCAACCTGGTCTGGGGTGCGGTGGCTGGCGGGAAACTCAGCACACCGTTCAGTTTTGGCACGACACGCGGGGTCTACGATGTCAGCGGTCTGCCGCTGAGCAGCATCGAACCCGCCAAACTGCTGATGGGGCTGAAGTATGAGACTGCCGCCTGGGACCTCGCACTGGACATTGCCCACCATGCAGAAAAGAAGGCCAGCGATCTTGAGAGCCCTTACATACCGAAGTCCACCACGCAACGCCAGTTTTTGATTCCAGCGGCCACCACACTGGATTTGCATGGCCAGTGGCGACTGCAGAAAGATGTCAGACTCAACTTTGGCATCATCAACCTGACCGATCAGAAATACTGGAATTGGTCAGACGTGCAAGGACTGGCTTCCAACCCGACTGCGCCTCTGTTGCCGGTGGTGGATGCCTACACCCAACCTGGCCGACATGTGAATGTGTCGCTGTCGATGGATTTCTGAGCGGCGATCAAACAGGCTTTTGACGACACGCATCGGGGCAAGGTACAGCTTGCCAGGCAAGGGTGTCGATGCAAATGTCAACCCGGTTTGGCGCTCCATCTGATGCGGGGACATGCAGCAGACGCCGTGCATTGCAGGTCGTGAAGCTGGCCAACGCGAGCTGGTTTGCCGGCGGCACTGGAATGTGGGCGCGCACTCTTCGAATATCCAGATTGACCACATGAACATCGGCCTGATGCCATCGCGCACGACCGAGCACATGCGCACTCTCCGTGTCAATCAGCAAATCATCCAGAGGCTGTTCCAGCAGGGTCCGCCGAACCCCCAAAAAACCGGGCCGAGCCAACCCTTCGTGGTTGCGATAGTCATGCACCAGCCCATCAAAAATGTCTTCGGCCTGCGGGTTGTAGGAAATCTCCCACAGTTCACTGCAAGCGCCAAATGCGACGACAAAGCTTTGTCGCCTGGCGTGCGTCCGAAGCACCAAGGGCGTGTGCAACACAGCCCCCGTTGCCAATGGGCTGGGCGTTGGCAGAACGTAGCTGCGAATTGTGCTGCCTTTGCTGTCCTGCAGCAACAGCCGCTGCGTCGGCGGGTCGGCTGTCAATCGCCACAAACCGTCGCTTGATCGGACAGTTTGCAAGTTGTCCGTCAGGGCGACTGCGCAAGCACCCGGCAGCCATGCGACCGGCGCGAAACGCAGCAACAGGCGACGGTTCAAACGATCGTCAAAGCTTCAGGATGTAGTCAACCGCAGTCTTCAGGTCGGCATCGCTGATTTTTGCTTCCGGGTTGGGGGGCATGGGAATCGGCCCGTAAACGCCGCTTCCGCCTTTGCGAACCTTCTCCATCACCTTGGCGCTGGCGTCCTGACCTTTGTACTTGGCAGCCACGTCCTTGTATGACGGTCCGACCAGCTTCTTTTCCTTGGTATGGCAGGCCAGGCAGCCGCCCTTGGTCAAAATCTCGTCCGGTGTGGCGGCCTGGGCACCAAAAGTCAGCGCAGCAGCCAGAAGCAGCAGTGGTTTTTTCATTCGGAAATTCCTTTTAAAGTAATTGGAAAACCGCGCCAGCAATCTGACTGCGGTTTTGAAAAGAGGTTGTCAGGCATCTTAGCAGGGCAGGGCAGAACTGCCCGGCCGCTGCGCTCCTGTCAATACACGTCGTGCTGGGTGTTGAACACATTGAACTTGCCGGTGGGCGTCACGAGCCGCTTGTCCTTGATCACGGTCTTGAGCTTCAGGGTCTTGTCGTCAACGATCACGATCGCCGACACCTTGTCTTTTGCAGACCAGACCGAGAACCACACCTCATCACCAGCTTTATTGAACTCGGGTTGCACCACGCGCATGGCACCGCCGTCCGCTGCAATGCCAGCCCACTCGGAGATGGGAAGAATGGTGAAGCCCTTGTCCAGGTTTTTGACATCAAAGACCGCGACTGACTGCGACAGTTTGGCATCCGGGTTCAGCGGGGTATCGATGTACAAATGGTTGGACTTGG
>JAABRC010000166.1 GCA_011391115.1 Candidatus Egaibacter danicus
GGGGGTCGAGCGTCCGCTGGCTGCGGTCTGTACCAGCACATCGTATTGCTCTGCATCGCGCTTGTAGCGTGTTACCGCACGGCCGCCCAGCATCGTCTCCACGGTACGGGCCACAACATCCACCGAGACTCCGAGGTCCGCAGCCCGGGCCCGGTCGACGTCCATAAAAATCTCTGGTTTATTGAGCTGCAAATCGCTGTCCGGCTGCACGATGCCGGGGTTCTTTTGCATTTCCGCAATGAATTTCTGGGCCACCCCGGCCATATTGGGGTAGGTGTCACCACTCACCAGAACATAGTTTATCGCGCGCTCACGGAAACCCTGTCCAAGGCTTGCGGGCGTCACCGGGAAGGCACTGATGCCCGGCAGCCCCGCCAATCGGGGCAGCAACTCTTTTTGCAACTCCTGGGTCGTTCGGGTCCGCTCACTCCAATCCACCGTACGCAACACGCCAAAGGCATTCGAGACCTGACCGCCACCAATGAACAAAAACCGCCGGTCAAACTCCGGGTATTGCGAAGTGATGGCGTCAATCGCATCCAGATAACGTGCGGTGTAGTCCAAGGTCGCGCCATCCGGGGCGCGGATCGGCATGGCAATCACACCCCGGTCCTCGTACGGTGCCAATTCACTCTTCATGGTCACAAACAGAAACACGCTGCTACCGGCAGAGACCAGCATCACAGCCACCACCAGCCAGCGCCGCTGCAGCGTCCAGGCCAGCACAGCGGCGTAACGCGCTGACAGGCTGTTGAGTGCACCATCCATGAACCGGTCAAAGCGCGTAGGCTGCGGCACATGGCGCAGCAACTTGCTGCACATCATGGGCGTCAGTGTCAGGGCCACAAAGCCCGACACCAGCACCGCACCCGCCAGGGTCAGGGCAAACTCGCCGAACAGCCTGCCGGTGCGCCCCGGTGTGAAGGCCAGAGGTGCAAACACGGCAGCCAGCGTCAGCGTCATCGCAATCACCGCAAAGCTGATTTCACGTACACCTTTGATTGCTGCCTGAAAAGGCTCCATGCCCTCTTCAATGTGCCGGTAAATATTCTCCAGCACCACAATGGCATCGTCCACTACCAACCCGATAGCCAAAACAAGCGCCAGCAGGGTGAGTGTGTTGATGGTGAATCCAGCCAATGAAATCAGCGAAAACGCACCAATCAAACTAACAGGAATCGTAATGAGCGGAATGATGGAGGCGCGGGCGGTCCGCAAAAACACAAACACCACCAGCGCCACCAGCACCACGGCCTCAATCACCGTGGTGTACACCGCTTTGATCGATCGATCGATAAATACGGAGTTGTCATTGGCCTGCACCACCGTCACTGAGGGTGGCAAATCACGCTGAATCTGGGGAATCAGCGCCCGCACACCGTCAGACACATCCAAAGGGTTGGCCGTGGCATTGCGAATCACACCCGTGCTGATGGACGGTACGCCGTTCAGGCGGACCCGGCTGCGTTCACTGGCCGCCGCTTCTTCAATACGGGCAACATCGCGAAGGCGCACAGTAAAACCATTGACCGTTTTGACGGCGATCTCATTGAACTGCGCCACGGTATTGAGGTCGGTGCGTGCGGTCACGCTGAACTCACGCTTCTCACTCTCAATCCGGCCTGCGGGCACTTCGAGGTTCTGCCGGCGCAGTGCGTCCTCAATGTCCTGCACTGTCAAGCGATAGCCGGCCAAACGGTCAGGGTCCAGCCACACACGCATAGCGTAACGGCGGTCACCACCCACCTGCACATCGGCCACGCCCGGCACGGTTTGCAAACGGGGTTTGACAATTCGGTTAATCAGATCGGTGAGTTCCAGCGCACCCATCGTTTCGCTGGTGTAGGCCAACCAGATGGTGGGGGTGGCATCAGCTTCCACTTTACTGATCACCGGCTCATCAGCGGCATCGGGCAGGCGGCCGCGGACGCGGGCCACACGGTCACGCACTTCGGCTGCGGCAGTATCAGGGTCTTTGCTCAGACGAAACCGGACAGTAATCTGGCTGCTCTCAGTGCGAGACACCGAAGTCAGGATGTCGACGCCATCAATGCCGGCAATCGAGTCCTCCAGAGGTTTGGTCACCTGCGATTCAATCACCTCCGAAGAGGCTCCCTGCAATCGGGTGCTGACATTGACCAGCGGTTCGTCAATGCGCGGGTATTCGCGCACCGTGAGGTTCTGGAATGACACCAGCCCCACCAGCACCAGCAACAGGGACATCACGCACGCCAGTACGGGCCTGCGGATCGAAGTCTCGGACAATCGCATAAGGTACTACCTCAGTGTTTCGGGGCGGGAATCAGGGTGCTGGCCGGGGGCCGGAAGCAGCAGCCTTTGGCGGTGCCGTGGCGCGGGTCAGGTCAACGATGCGCACCGGAAGGGCATCACCGCGCAGCAATCGCGGCTGTCCGGCGGTGACGACCTGGTCACCCGCTTTGAGGCCTTCCAGAATTTCAACCTTGCCGCCGACGCGCACACCCAGTTTGGCGTCAATGCGCTGGGATACTTTGACGCCCTCGGCGTTTTCGACTACCTTGAACAGCAACTGCCGCGTGCCCAAGGGCACGAGGGCTTCTTCGGGCACCACGACAGCGCCTTTGCGCACTTCAAACACCACCCTGCCACGGGCAAACATGCCGGGCTTGAGTTGTGCAACGCCGCCTTCGATTCGCGCCTGTACCAGTAACGCCCGGCCGTCAGCGGCCACCAGCGAATCCAATGCTTCAACGCGGGCCTTGTACATGTTCTGCGGCATGGCATCCACCATGACCTCGACCGCCTGGCCGCTGCGGACCCGACCCAGATACTGTTCTGGCAGACGGAACTCCATCACCAGCGACGACAAGTCTTCCAGGTTCACGATGTCGGCTCCGTCTTTCACATAGTCACCGACATCAACACGGCGGATACCTACGGTGCCAGAGAAGGGGGCGACAACCCGCAAACGGTCTACCTGGGCCTGGGCCAGGGCCACCTGGGCATCCGCCACCTGCTGGGCCGCCATGTTTTGGTCCACTGCGCTTTGGCTCACAAACCCTTGGGATTGCAGCTCGCGGCTACGGGCCAGATTGGTTCGTGCAATGCTGGCCTGGGCCTGGGCTTGTTGCATTTGGGCGCGGGGCAAGGTGTCATCCAGCTGCACCAGCAATTGCCCGCGTTGCACATACTGACCATCGCGAAAACCCAGTGAGGCAATTCGACCACTCACTTCGGGCCTGAGCATCACGCCCTGACGCGACTTGAGTGACCCCACGGCTTGGACGTCGTCCATTAGCGTCTGGACTTCAGCACGCGCCACTTCAACACTGGCCGGGCCGCCTGGGACACCCGGACCCCCAGGTCGGGCACCCGATGCCGGCGTACCCGGGGCACCCGAAGCGCCCGGTGAAGCTGATGCCCCGGTGGCCGATGGCGCAGGCGCTGTCCGTTGGTACCACCACGCGCCGCCACCCGCAAGCGCCAAGCCGATCACCGCCACTATCGTATGGATTTTTTTCAAACTCGTCTCTCCGGGGCCAGTTAAGTCAACGATTATGCCCACCCACGGCCCATCGTTGCTTACGACAGGTGCAATAGACCTACAGGCGCGCACAAGCGATCCATGTTGGTGCAAGTTCGCGCAAAAATGCACCAGATTGCACAACTGCAAAGGACACCAAAGCAAATGCGGCTCGGTTCGTCCAGTTTGTGAGCCTGGGTGGCCCTGTGTTTTGCGCAGGTCAAGGAGGAGCCCGTAGGGCGGGGGACACGAAGCAAAACACGCGGCCACCCGGGCTCACAAACCCGACTGGCACAGCTATTGCTTACCTCCCTATTGACGCAACGACGCGTCACCCCAGAGCAACTGCGATTCCCCTACCGCGCACAACGCCGTCGCGCCGTAACCGCAGTGAAAGGCTGGCCTCGCCAGTCCGTCCCTCACAGGACGCGGACAACCCCATTTTTTGACCGAGGAGCCCGCCGGCTCCCCGCCCGATAACTGAGACCGCTGGAGTGATGTCGATGAAAAAGCCCCAACTTGTAATGGTCGGTAACGGCATGGCCGGTGTACGCACGCTCGAAGAGCTGCTCAAAATTGCGCCGGGCATGTATGACGTTACCGTCTTCGGTGCCGAGCCCCACCCCAACTACAACCGTATCTTGCTCAGCCCCGTGTTGGCCGGCGAGCAAACGTTGGACGAAATCGTCCTGAACCCCCTGAGCTGGTACGCCGAGAACGGCATTACCCTGCACACCGCATGCACCGTCGGACAGGTAGACCGTGTCAAGCGGGTGGTGCACGGCATAAACGCGCAGGGTGAAACGGTGAGTGCGCCGTATGACCGCCTGCTTCTGGCCACCGGCTCCAACCCCTTCATCCTGCCCCTGCCAGGCAAAGACCTGGAGGGTGTCATCGCTTATCGCGACATTGCCGACACCAACGCGATGATTGAGGCCAGCAAAAAGTACAAACGTGCGGTCGTTATCGGCGGTGGCCTGCTGGGCCTCGAAGCCGCAAACGGCCTGATGCTGCGCGGCATGGACGTGAGCGTCATCCACGTCATGCCCACGCTGATGGAGCGGCAGCTCGACACGGTGGCCGGCAAGATGCTGGAGAAGTCCCTGGTGGACCGGGGCTTGAAGTTTTATATGGGCGGACAAACCCAGGCGTTGATTGGCGACAAAGACGGTGGAAAAGCAGGACGTGTGATGGCGCTGCAGTTTAAAGACGGCACCGAGATACCGACCGATTTGGTGGTGATGGCCGTGGGCATCCGGCCCAACACCGCGCTGGCCGAGTCCATGGGCTTGCACGTGAACCGCGGCATTGTGGTGACCGACACGCTGCAAACCGTGACCGATGCCCGCATTTACTCGGTGGGTGAATGCGCTGCACACCGTGGCATTGCCTACGGCCTCGTGGCCCCTCTGTTTGAGCAAGGCAAAGTGGCCGCCAACCACCTGGCGGAGTACGGCATCGGCCGCTACACCGGCTCACTGACGTCCACCAAACTCAAAGTGACGGGCATCGACCTCTTTAGCGC
>JAABRC010000167.1 GCA_011391115.1 Candidatus Egaibacter danicus
GACTGGGGTTGCCTGTTTGGCTACGAGTTTGCGGCACGGTATCCGGAGCAGGTTTCGCGGGTGGTGGGAGTGGACATTGGCGATCACAACTCGGGCGTGTATCTCCGGTCGCTGCCGACCAAAGCGAAGTGGCAAATTTTCTTCTATCAATTCTGGCTGGCCCTGGCCTGGAAGCTGGGCCGCTTCAGCCCATCGATGGGTGACGGCATGACGCGCTGGATGGCACATGCCATGCGATGCCGAACTGCACCGGCCAGCATGGGTTGGCAAATGAACTACCCCTACGCCATGCAGTGGTTTGGCCTGCTCGACGGGTTCCACGGCGCGGCGCGGGTCAATCCGCATTGCCCCATGCTCTATATCTACGGGCTGCGCAAACCGTTCATGTTCCAGTCGGCTCAGTGGCTGGAACACATTTCCTCAAGGCCGGGTAGCGTTGTGCAGGCATTTCCGACGGGCCACTGGGTCATGGCGCATCAACCTGCAGAATTTGTGGATTGCGTCAAAGGCTGGCTGACGAAAACACGTGAGCCTGAAAACCTCAGGTGATGTCGGTTGGACCCGGCGCAGGCTTGCGCCCATGCACCATGGATGCCACCAGGTTCTCGCGGTGCCGCCAGGACGTGAAGATTGCTCCACCGACATGCAAGAGCAGGAGCGGCAGCAAGGCATCGCCCAAAGCACCATGCAGGTCTTCGAGCCACTCGATACCCCAGAACCGGTCCGTGGTGTACAGCCAGCCGGTCAAACCGGTAGCCAGGGCATCTGTCAACAGGAATACCACCATCCAGCCACCCAGCGGGTTGTGGCCCAGGTAACGGGCCTCCGAGTGCCGCCAGACTGCACGGGCATAGGCCAGGGTCGCTGACGGCGTCTTCACGAATTGTGAAAACCGCCAGTAGCCACCCGCGACAAAACCCATCAACACCCGCACGCTCGCGGCGGCCAGCGCAACATACCCGGCCCATTCGTGCACACGACCCACGTTTTCATGTGTGACAAAGCTGGTGATCATGGAGATGGCCAGCGTCCAGTGAAGCAGACGTACGGCGGGGCTCCAGACCACCCGCATCGGGGCCTTAGCCGACATGTTGGAAGGCATCCGCATGGCGCCTAGCGGGCTTTGGTCGGCACCGGCGCCAGCGTTACAGGATGAAAGTAAAACTCGCCACGTTCGCCCTTTTCGTCCAGGGCATACACTTCATAGCAGCCACCATCCTCCTTGATACGGCGAACGGTGTAGCCCTTTGCCTTGAGTTGCTGCTCCAGCTTTTCAACCGGCTGCCAGCCCGTTTTGGGACCTGAATCGCATGTTGCCAAACCGGTTGCATGGGCAGAAAAGCCGGCCAGAGACATGATGCTGGCGGTCAAAAACAGGTGATATTTACGCATGAAGACATCTCCGCTTTGAGGACTAAAAACCTGATTCTGCAATTTCCATGTAAAGGAATCATGAACGCCAGTCCCTTGATTTGTATCAAGGTGCCGGTGTTAAGGCGCCGCAGCTGCAATACGGTCTGACACAATGCCGACGAAGCCCTCAAAAGCGTAGCCTGAAACCCTAGCTGGAGTCGCCTGCATGGTCACCTCTGCCTCCATCGTCCGCCCGGCGGCCAACCAGCCGTCGGCCAGCCTCGTAGCCAACCTCCGCACCGAGTTGATCCGCTACGCCCCGTTCGCGCAGATGCAGGCAGCCCACGTGGATCGTTTCATTGCTGCCACGCTGCAGGTTTACTTCGCGCCAGAAGAAACCGTTCTGTCACCTGATGATGGCCCACCGAAACACCTGATCTACATACGCCAGGGCCATATCACCGGGCGGCGGGGGACGGACGAAACCATAGGGGGATTCGAATACGACGCGGGCGACCTGTTTCCAGTGGGTGCGGTGATGGCTTCACGCCCGGTGGCTGCTACTTACCGGGCCCATGAAGACGTGTTTTGCCTGCTGCTGCCCGTCAGCGACATGACCGCCCTCGCGGCCGTGAGCGCTCCGTTTGCCGACTTCCTGGGGCGTCGTGTGCTCAAGCATCTCGAGCTGTCCAGACAGGCCATGCAGGCCAGCTATGCATCCCAGGCGCTGGCCGAGCAGTCTCTGGAGACTCCGTTGGGTCAACTGGGCCGCAAAACACCCGTGGCGGTACAACCCCACACACCGTTGCGTGATGCGCTGACACTGATGCACGAGCGGAACGTGGGTTCCGTTCTGGTGACAGACGAGTCAGGCGCGGTTCGGGGGATTCTGACCCGTCACGATGTTTTGGGGCGGGTTACGCTGCCTCAGGTGCCGTTGGACACCCCGATTTCCCATGTGATGTCGGCACCCATTCGCACATTGAGTGTGAATGACACGGCACAGGATGCTGCGCTACTGATGTCGCGGCACCGGATCCGCCATGTGCCGGTCACGCAGGACGGACAGGTTGTAGGGCTGGTGTCCGAACACGATCTGTTTGCCATGCAACGCCTGTCACTCAAGCATGTGAGTGGCGCCATTCGGGCTGCACAGAATGTAGAGGCGCTGGCAGTTGCGGCCAGGGATATCCGGCGCTTTGCCCGCAACCTGATCGGTCAGGGTGTGGCTGCACGCCAGTTGACTCAGCTCATCAGCCATCTCAACGACGTACTGACCGAGCACCTGGTTCAGCTGATGGCTCAACAGGAAGGCGTTGACCTTCAAAATGCCTGCTGGTTGGCGTTTGGCTCGGAAGGACGCTCAGAGCAAACCATTTCAACCGATCAGGACAACGGCCTTGTTTTTGTGAGCGACAACCCTGCGCACGACCGTGAAAAATGGCTGAAGTTTGCGCGACGGGTGAATGAAGCACTCGACCAGTGTGGCTACCCGCTATGCAAAGGCAATGTCATGGCCAGCAACCCGCAGTGCTGCCTGACCGTGGACGAGTGGCACCAGCGGTTTGAAGACTGGATGGAGCGTGGTGCACCGGAGGATCTGCTCAAGGCCAGCATCTATTTCGACATGCGGCCACTGGTGGGCCAGGAGGAGTTGACCCGGACGTTGCGGGAACTGATTGTGAGCAAGGCAGCCGCGCTGCCGCGCTTCATCAAGCAAATGGCGGACAACTCGCTGCGCAGTCGGGTACCGTTGAACTGGCTGGGCGCGATGGAAACCCAGGACGTGGAAGGTCGGGGAATGATTAACCTCAAGCTCAACGGTACTGCCATTTTTGTGGATGTTGCCCGCTTGTATGCCCTCGCCCACGGCATTGCACAAACTGGCACACGCGAACGCTTCGAGGCACTGGGCCTGGTGCTCAAAGCCCAGCCTCATGAAAGCCAGGCCTGGATTGCCAGTTTTGAATACCTGCAGATGCTGCGGCTGCAGGTGCAGATGTCTCAAACGGAAGGCCCGCCCGATCAAGCCAACATGATTGAACTCGCAACACTGAATGACATTGATCGGCGCATACTGAAAGAGAGCCTTCGCGTGGCTCGTGGTTTGCAGCAGAAATTGGAACTCGACTACCGGCGATGAACCTGCTGCAAACACTGGCCCGACGACTGCGTCCCGCACAGGGCATTGATGACACGCGCTGGGTGGTACTGGATGTGGAGTCCAGCGGACTCAACGTAACGTCTGACCGGCTGCTCGCCGTTGCAGCCATTGCAGTACACACGGATGGCAAAAATCTGCGCATTGCACTGGGTGACAGCTTTGAGGTGGTACTGCGCAATGACGTGCGCGTGGCCGACAAAAGCAATATCCTGCTGCATGGCATTGGCGTCGGGGCGCAGCGTCACGGTGTTGAGCCGTCTGCCGCTCTGCTGGACTTCGAGCGCTACATCGGCAAGTCACCGCTAATCGCATTTCATGCAGCATTTGACCAGGCGATGATTTTGCGGGGTTTTGATGCCGCGGTGGGGCGGCGACCACCGAATGTGTGGATGGATCTGGAGCCTCTTGCTGCGGTGCTGCACCCCAAAGTCAAGGCACGTTCGCTTGATGAATGGATGGCGCAGATGAACATCACCTGCGCGGTACGCCACCAGGCAGCGGCGGACACGCTGGCAACCGCCGAGCTGCTGCTCAAGCTCTGGCCGGCGGCGCTACGTGAATTGCGCGGCGACGCCGGATTTGCTGCAGTGAAACGACTGGCCGACCAGCGCAAATGGCTGGCGTCATGAGCAATGCGGAAAAACCTGCTTTCTTCGTTGCACGCCTGACACCGGGTGGAGAACAGTTCGACGCGTGGGATAACCAGCCTCTGCTGACTTCGCTGGAACAGGGTGGTCTGGAATGGCCCAGCTCGTGCCGCAATGGCACCTGCCGCACCTGTATCGCGCAGCTGGAAAGCGGCCAGGTTCGATACGAACTGGAATGGCCGGGATTGAGCGCCGGGGAAAAGCTGGAGGGCTGCATACTGCCCTGTGTGGCATTTCCATGCTCCGATGTGGTCCTGGGCCCATACATCGACTCACAGAGCGTGTGACGCGCCCTGTCTAGCCGATCACCAGGCGGTTACGCCCCTCACTCTTGGCCCGATAGAGAGCAGCATCAGCCCGTGCAATCACCTGCTGCATGGATTCACCATCAGTATGTGCCGAGAGTCCCGCCGAGAACGTGACCTGCAGCTCGGGGCGCTCCACCCAACTGGCTGGATCCGCGCAGCGCGCACGAAGGCGCTCGATCACGCTGGCGGCTTCATCAAGCGGTGTCGCCGGTAACAACAGAATGAATTCTTCGCCACCCCAGCGTGCCAGCACATCGCCAGCGCGAAGGGCAGAGGCAAGGATGCTGGAAAACCGCTGCAGGGCCTCATCACCCGCTTGATGGCCCAGCGTGTCGTTCACGTGCTTGAAGTGATCAATATCAATCAGACAGCTGCACAGCGAAGCTTGCTGGCGCAACGCCCTGCGCTCCTCATGCGCAAGCAGCTCGAGTACCTGGCGCCGGTTGGGCAGGCCGGTAAGTTCGTCGTGTGTCGCCAGCATGCGCACTTTTTCCAGTGCTTCGCGAAGCTCCCTTTTTTGAGCCTGCTGCTGAAACCGC
>JAABRC010000168.1 GCA_011391115.1 Candidatus Egaibacter danicus
GTGATGTTGAGCACCGCCACCTGCACCGGTGCCAGCCAAACCGGCAAGGCACCGGCGTGTTGCTCGATCAAAATGCCGATGAAGCGCTCCAAACTGCCCACGATGGCACGGTGCAGCATGATGGGGCGGTGGCGAGCGCCATCTTCACCCACGAATTCGGCATCCAGGCGCTCCGGCAGGTTCGGGTCCACCTGGATCGTGCCGCATTGCCATGGCCGACCCAGCGCGTCCTTCAGCGTGTATTCGATCTTGGGGCCATAGAAGGCACCCTCTCCCGGCAGGTACTCGAAGTCGCAGCCGGAGGCTTTCAGACCGTCTGCCAGCGCGGCCTCGGCGCGGTCCCAGCTTTCTTCGGTACCAATGCGCTTCTCAGGGCGAGTGGACAGCTTGTAGATGATGTTGGAGAAGCCAAAGTCCTTGTAAACCTTCTGCAGCAAGGTGGTAAAGGCCACCACTTCGGCCTGGATCTGGTCTTCGGTGCAGAAGATGTGACCGTCGTCCTGCGTGAAGGCGCGCACCCGCATGATGCCGTGCAGGCCGCCCGAAGGCTCGTTGCGGTGGCACTGGCCGAACTCGCCAAAGCGCAGCGGCAGGTCGCGGTAGCTCTTGATGCCCTGCTTGAAGATGATGATGTGACCAGGACAGTTCATCGGCTTCAAAGCGTAGTCGCGCTTCTCCGATTCGGTCACGAACATGTTCTCGCGGTACTTGTCCCAGTGGCCCGTCTTCTCCCACAGACCCTGGTCCAGGATCTGCGGGCCTTTGACCTCCTGATAGCCGTTGTCGCGGTACACCTTTCGCATGTATTGCTCCACCTCTTGCCACACCGTCCAGCCCTTGGGGTGCCAGAACACCGTGCCAGGCGAATGTTCATCGATGTGAAACAGATCGAGTTCACGCCCCAGCTTGCGGTGGTCCCGCTTCTCGGCCTCTTCCAGCATCGTCAGGTGCTGCTGCAACTCGTCCTTGGTGGCCCAGGCCGTGCCGTAGATGCGCTGCAGCATCTCGTTGCGGTGATCGCCACGCCAGTAGGCACCCGCCACTTTCATCAGCTTGAAGTGTTTGAGCTTGCCCGTGCTGGGCACGTGCGGACCACGACACAAGTCTTCAAACTTGCCTTCGCGGTACAGCGACACATCTTCGTTGCTCGGGATGCTGGCAATGATCTCGGCCTTGTAGTGCTCACCCAGGCTTTTGAAATAGGCCACAGCTTCATCACGCGGCAGCACGCGGCGAACCACCGGCTCGTCCATGCTAGCAAGCTCGGTCATCTTCTTCTCGATGGCCACCAGGTCCTCCGGTGTGAATGGCCGTTTGTATGAGAAGTCATAGAAGAAACCGTGCTCGATGACAGGGCCGATGGTCACCTGTGCATCCGGGAACAACTCTTTCACGGCATAGGCCAGCAAGTGGGCGGTGGAGTGGCGAATGACTTCCAGGCCGTCGGCATCCTTGGCTGTGACGATGGACAGCGGGCTGTCCGCCGTGATCTGAAAGCTGGTGTCCACCACCTTGCCGTTGATCTTGCCGGCCAGCGCTGCCTTGGCCAGACCGGTGCCGATAGAGGCAGCTACGTCGGCCACCGTGACGGGGCCAGGAAACTCGCGTTGTGAACCGTCTGGAAGCGTGATGTGAAGCATGGGAAATCCAGAAACAAAAAAGCGCGGCATGGGCCGCGCTGGAGGGGAGATAGAAGCAATCAGGCAGGCGCGAACTGCAGACCTCAGGAGGCCAGAGAGAAGCTCTCGGTAGTTCGCGGTGTCATAACCAGATTGCCTTTCTTGCTCTTCAAAAGATCAACGTGTTGCTGATTTTCCCACAATTTATGGTGAGGAGATTCGTGCAGCAAAAGCTCAGTTGCACTGAGTTTCCAGCCACTCCGGGATCTCACACGAAACGCCGCCTTTGGCAATGCATTGAGACAGCGCACGGGAATCGGCGACTTCTTTCGAGCCAGCGCTGCCCACACCCCAGACGCCGTTGCCAGCCCAGGCTGCAGAACCGCAGGTTCCATTGCCGGAGAACTCCAGGATCACCGCGCAGCCAGCACCATTTTGGCTACGGCACTTGTCCACAGAATCGCTATTGGCTTCCGGCTGCGAGGTGTAATTCACCACAATCGCTCCTTTACCGTTCGATGTGTTGATCGCGATGGCTCCCCTCGCGGTCGTCGCGCCACCGCCACCACAAGCCGTCAAAGCCGCAGCGATGGACAGCACGGACACCCATTTCCAATTGGTCAACACTTGTATCTCTCCTGTTTGTGACGGGCAGGTACGCCTGCCATGATCGGCAAATACGCCAAACGGCGTCTAGTCTATCGCCGGGCAACAGCACTGCCTGTATGAAATTGGCGACACAGACCGCTGCCCCTGGTTGTGCGCATGCCGGAGAAGTCGCCCCCTGCGCAAAAAAACCCAAATGGAAAGGCCCCTGAAACGCCGCAGCACTCAGGGGCCTTGTCAAGGAAGGCTGCGGCGAGCGCGCCAACCGATCAACGCATTGCCTGCAGCAAAACCTCGCTGTTTCAGTGGAACTGCTCTTCTTCGGTCGAACCAGTGAGCGCCTTCACACTGGAGGACCCGCCCTGAATCACCGTGGTCACATCGTCGAAGTAACCGGCGCCCACTTCTTGCTGGTGCGACACGAAGGTGTAGCCCTTATCGCGAGCGGCGAATTCCTGCTCCTGCACCATTTCGGTGTAGTGCTTCATGCCTTCGCCGCGGGCGTATGCGTGGGCGAACTGGAACGTGTTGAACCAGTTGATGTGGATACCGGCCAGCGTGATGAACTGGTACTTGTAGCCCAGCGCGGCCAGGTCTTCCTGGAAGGATGCGATCTGGCTGTCGTTGAGGTTCTTCTTCCAGTTGAAGGAAGGCGAGCAGTTGTAAGACAGCAGCTTGCCCGGGCAGGCAGCTTGCACGGCCTGGGCGAATTCACGGGCAAAGCCGATGTCTGGCACGCCGGTCTCGCACCACACCAGATCGGCGTAGGGTGCGTAGGCCACGCCGCGGCTGATGGCTTGTTCCAGACCGTTCTTCACGCGGTAGAAACCTTCTGGCGTGCGCTCGCCGGTCAGGAAAGGCTTGTCGTTGGCGTCGTGGTCACTGGTGATCAAATTCGCAGCTTCGGCGTCGGTGCGGGCCAACACGATGGTGGAGACGCCCATCACGTCGGCGGCAAAGCGGGCAGCAATCAGCTTCTCGCAGGCTTCTTGCGTGGGCACGAGCACCTTGCCACCCATGTGACCGCACTTCTTCACGGCGGCCAACTGGTCTTCAAAGTGAACGCCGGCGGCACCGGAAGCGATCATGTTCTTCATCAGCTCAAACGCGTTGAGCACGCCACCGAAGCCGGCTTCTGCATCGGCCACGATCGGCAGGAAGTAGTCCACAAACTCGGGCGAACCTGGCTCGATACCGCGGCCCCACTGAATTTCATCAGCGCGCTTAAAGGTGTTGTTGATGCGGCGCACCATGGTGGGCACCGAATCGTAGGCGTACAGCGACTGGTCGGGGTACATGGTCTCGGAAGTGTTGCCGTCGGCAGCCACTTGCCAGCCCGACAGGTACACAGCCTCCAAGCCGGCCTTGGCCTGCTGCATGGCCTGACCGGCGGTGATGGCACCAAATGCGTTCACGTAGCCTTTTTTGGCGCCGCCGTTGACCTTGGCCCACAGCTTTTCAGCGCCGTTTTTGGCCAGCGTGTATTCAGGCTGCATGCTGCCGCGCAGACGCACCACGTCGGCGGCGGTGTAGCCGCGCTTGACGCCCTTCCAGCGGGGGTTGGTGGCCCAGTCTTTTTCGAGGGCTTCGATCTGTTGCTGGCGGGTCAGTGTTTGGGACATGAAACTACTCCGTGAGGTTGAGAAAACAGGTTCGGCCACTTGGCTTGCAAGGACAGTGCCGATGAACAGACTTTAAGTCTTATAGAAGAGTTTGAAAAGCTCTTATGTCTTATACAAGACAAATATTTTATCGTTTAAATTCAATGCACTTTCTATAATATTTCTCAATATGGGAATTTGTTTCCCGTAATGAGAAATATTCTTGCATTGCAGCATTTTTATTTTCCACATTATGAAGATCGATGCCCTCATCGTGGGAAACGGCTGTGGGGTGGTCCCTACATGCCTGGGTCCGAACCATGCCAACGCACAACTTCGGTGCTTTGGATGAATCAGGCATGATCCGCAGCCATGCAAATCCAATCCATTCGAAAAGGTGCGCCATGAACCGATGGTGGGCGTACGCCAGCCTGGGCCTGAGCATGGCATTGGTGGGAAGTTATGTGGCGCTATCCAAGCCACTGGTGTTGGTGTTTCCCGTGTTTTTGCTGGCCTGGATGCGCTTTGGCATTGGTGGCCTGGCCATGTGGCGGTGGATGCGCAAGCCCGCCGACGAGGCCCCCATATCAAGCCACACACGCCGCCTGTTGTTTCTGGAGTCGTTCCTGGGCAACTTCCTGTTTTCGATCTGCATGCTGTTTGGGGTAAGCATGACCACCGCTGTGGCCGCGGGCGTGGTCATGTCGTCCATACCTGCCGTGGTGGCTGTGCTCAGCTGGTTGTTTCTGCGCGAGCGCATCGGCTGGCGCAGTGCGGCTGGCATTGCTTGTGCGGCCATCGGCATCGGGCTGTTTTCCTTGCAGAAAGCAGACCCGGCCATGCCGGTGCTGGCTGATACGAGTGGCCCCTTCGGCATCAGCCGCAGCCTGCTGGGCAATTTGCTGGTGTTTGCAGCGGTGGTTTGTGAGGCCGCCTACGTGGTCATTGGCAAGCGCTTGACGGATGGTCTGAGTCCCAAGCGCATTTCGGCCATCATCAACCTATGGGGCTTTGCCCTTGTCACGCCGTTCGGGCTGTGGGCTGCATGGCAGTTTGACTTTGGTGCGGTCCAGGCGCCCGTTTGGGGCCTGCTGGTTTTTTACGGTTTGGCCGCCAGCATGTGGACCGTGTGGCTTTGGATGACCGGCCTGAAGACAGTGCCCGC
>JAABRC010000169.1 GCA_011391115.1 Candidatus Egaibacter danicus
GCCACCCTGGAGCGGGCGTTTGCGTCTGGAGACGTGGTGTTTTCGTGCGGGGGCATCGGCGCTACACCGGATGACCACACCCGCCAGTGCGCTGCCAAGGCATTGGGTGTTGAGCTGGCGCTGCACCCGCAGGCCGAGGCGCTGATTCGCGAGCGCATGCAGGACGTGGCGCGGGAGCAGGGTACCGTCTACGAACCTGACCGCCCGGACAACATTCACCGGCTCAATATGGGCGTATTTCCGGTAGGGGCACAGATCATTCCCAACCCGTACAACAAGATTGCAGGCTTTTCCTGCCGGGGTCAACAGGCGGGCGCAATTCACTTCGTGCCGGGCTTTCCCGTGATGGCCTGGCCCATGATGGAATGGGTGCTGGATACCTGGTACCAGCCACTGTTTCAGAAGGGTACCTGGGTGGAGCAATCGGTCATCGTTTTTGGTGCAATGGAGGCCACCCTGACGCCCCTGATGGAGGACATTGAACGTCAATACGAGGGTGTCAAGGTATTCAGCCTGCCCAGTGTGGATCATCCGGAATATGGTCGGCATATCGAGCTGGGCGTCAAAGGCAATCCCAGCGCGGTCGGACAGGCTTATCCGGCACTACTGCAAGGTCTGGCTGGATTCAGCGCCAAATTAGGCCCCGAATTGGTGCGATAAGATGATGCACCAAGACGGTGCTTAGTAGATTTGCACCAATAAAATGCGTAGATGGGCGGCGGCGTCGAACGATGCACCGATTGTTCGCATGCGGTTGATCAAAGAGCCCGTAAGTCAGGGCAAAATAACGGGTTGGGTCATTGTGGCGAATCAGCCAGATTGGCACAGAAACTGCATTCCCGGATAACAAGCTTTTTACAACCAGTCCCAACAGGAGTATTTGATGGCCAAGACCGTCGCAGACGTGATGAAGATGGTGAAAGAGAACGAAGTCAAATTTGTTGACTTCCGCTTCACCGATACCCGTGGCAAAGAGCAGCACGTGACTGTGCCCGTGTCGCACTTTGACGAAGACAAGTTCACGTCGGGCCATGCATTTGACGGCTCATCCATCGCCGGCTGGAAAGGCATTGAAGCCTCTGACATGCAGCTGATGCCTGACCCTAACACCGCCAACATCGATCCTTTCTTTGAAGAAACCACGCTGTTCATGAGCTGTGACGTGGTTGAGCCATCAGACGGCAAGGCCTACGACCGCGACCCGCGTTCGATCGCCAAGCGCGCTGAAGCCTACCTGAAGGCCTCCGGCATTGGTGACACCGCTTACTTCGGCCCCGAGCCAGAGTTCTTCATTTTTGACGGCGTGCGCTGGGCCAACGAGCCAGGCAAGGTCTTCTTTGAAATCGACGAATACGAAGCACCCTGGAACAGCGGCAAGGTCCTTGAAGGCGGCAACCGCGGTCACCGTCCTACCGTCAAGGGTGGCTACTTCCCCGTGCCACCGGTTGACAGTACGCAGGACATGCGCGCTGAAATGTCACTGATTCTCGAGTCATTGGGCGTTCCAGTCGAAGTGTTCCACCACGAAGTGGCGGGCGCTGGCCAGAACGAAATCGGCACGCGTTTCAGCACCTTGGTGCAGCGCGCTGACTGGACCCAGGTGTTGAAGTACGTGGTGTGGAACGTGGCAAACGCCTACGGCAAGACCGCGACCTTCATGCCCAAGCCCTACGCTGGCGATAACGGCTCCGGCATGCACGTTCACCAGTCCATCTGGAAAGACGGCAAGAACCTGTTTGCCGGCGACGGCTATGCAGGCCTGTCGGATTTCGCCCTGTACTACGTGGGTGGCATCATCAAGCACGCACGTGCCCTGAACGCCATCACCAACCCCGGTACCAACAGCTACAAGCGCCTGGTGCCCGGCTTCGAAGCCCCGGTCAAGCTGGCCTACAGCTCGCGCAACCGCTCGGCATCCATCCGCATTCCGTTTGTGGCCAACCCGAAGGGTCGCCGTATCGAAGCGCGTTTCCCCGATCCTTCAGCCAACCCTTACCTGTGCTTCTCCGCCCTGATGATGGCGGGTCTGGACGGCGTGGAAAACAAGATCCATCCAGGCGAAGCCGCCACCAAAGACCTCTATCATCTGCCGCCCGAGGAAGATGCCAAGGTACCAACCGTGTGCCACAGCCTCGACCAGGCGCTGGACTACCTCGACAAGGGCCGCAGCTTCCTGACCAAAGGCGGTGTGTTCACTGATTCCATGCTGGATGCCTATATCGAGCTCAAGATGGCTGAGGTGACGCGTTTCCGCATGGCGCCGCACCCGGTTGAATACGATATGTACTATTCGCTGTAATTCGATACAGCATGTTGCTGAAAAAGGACGGCTTAGGCCGTCCTTTTTGTTTGTAGGGGAATGGTAAATTTTGATAACGTCTCCATATAACGCATACTTGGTCAGCAGTCCCTGCATTCTTTTGATGCGCGGAGTTTTCATGAAATACGCTTTATTCATCCCATTAGCCGCTACTTTTTTGGCAACCAGCAGTTACTCGCAGGAACCGATATACCGTTGCGGCAACGAGTACACCAACACCAAGCCAACGTCGGAGAAGACGGGGTGCAAGCTGCTGGAGGGTTCCAACGTCACCGTGATCCAGGGCACCAGGCCCAATGCCAATGCGCCAGTGCGTGTGGCCAATGCCACCCAGTCGTCCGCACCCCGTATTGACTCGGGTGACCAGAAATCACGGGATTCGGATGCACGCCAGATTCTGGAGTCCGAGCTCAAAAAGGCAGAAGCCCGGCAGGCCGAGCTTCTGCGTGAATACAACAATGGTGAACCCGAGAAGCAGGGCGGAGAAGCCCGCAACCACCAGAAGTACCTGGACCGCGTGGCGGAGCTCAAAGCCAGCCTGGCCCGTAACGAAAGTGATATTGCCGGTATCCGACGTGAGTTGGGACGTTTTCCTGCGTCAAAATAGGCGGCTTGAACAAGCCTGCTTCGTCGGCTCCGGCCGTCACTTCATCTTATCCCCGATTCCAGTCGTTTGACCTGCTGGCCACGCTCGTGGCTGTGGTGCGCAACGATGGTGCGGTGTTGTTTGCCAATGCCGCGCTGGAAGACGCGCTGGGTACGTCACGGCGCACGATTGAGGGCTCTCATTTCCCTGACAACTTCACCGAGCCTCATCTGCTGATGAACGCACTGGAGGGGGCCGGTGGCAACGAGTTTGCTGCCCTGCGTTACGACGCGTGGCTCAAGCGGCTGAACCATGAGCCGGTGCCGGTACACGTGATCGTGACGCAAACGGAGTCACCGGGCCAGATCATTGTGGAGCTGTTGCCACTGGAGCAGCAAACCCGTCAGGACCGCGAAGAGCGGCTGGCCGATCAGGCGCAGGCCAACAAGGAGTTGATCCGCAATCTTGCGCATGAAATCAAGAACCCATTGGGTGGCATTCGGGGCGCTGCGCAGCTGCTGGAGATGGAGATCGAATCCAGGGGCTTGAAGGAGTACACGCAGGTCATCATTCACGAGGCGGATCGACTGCAAACACTGGTAGATCGCTTGCTGGCACCCCATCGCAGGCCTCACCTGGTGGGCGACGTGAATATCCACGAGGTGTGTGAGCGCGTGCGGTCACTTATCCTGGCGGAGTTTCCCAAAGGTTTGCAAGTGGTGCGTGACTACGACACATCCATTCCGGAGTTCCGGGGGGACCGCGAGCAATTGATTCAATCGGTGCTCAACATTGCCCATAACGCCTGTCAGGCCCTTGTGGAACGCATTGCGGCGGGTGATGCATGTCTTACTTTTTCCACTCGTGTAGCGCGACAAGTGACATTTGGTAAACAGCGCTACCGGTTGGCACTGGAATTGCATGTCATCGATAACGGACCGGGTATACCCGAGTCAATCAAGGACCGTATTTTCTATCCGCTGGTGTCGGGCAGGGAAGGTGGTTCTGGATTGGGCCTCACACTGGCTCAGACCTTTGTGCAACAGCATCATGGTTTGATCGAGTGTGAGAGTGTGCCGGGACGTACGGATTTCAAATTATTGATACCGCTGCCGTGAGAGGTTCACGGCAGCAAGACCAGGGATAACCAACGACATGAAGCCGATTTGGATCGTAGATGATGACCAGTCCATACGCTTCGTTCTGGAGAAGGCGCTGCTGCGGGAAAACCTTCCTACCCGCAGCTTCACCAACCCGCGAGATGTGCTGGCGGCACTCGATTCGTCATCAGACGATGAAGGTCCGCAAATCATGGTCAGTGATATTCGCATGCCTGGGGGCTCAGGGCTGGAGTTGCTGGACAAGGTAAAGGCCAAGCACCCCGGCTTGCCGGTGATCATCATGACGGCTTTCTCCGATCTGGACAGCGCCGTGTCTGCGTTTCAGGGCGGTGCTTTCGAATACCTGCCCAAGCCGTTTGATTTGCCGAAGGCCGTGGCGCTCATTCGCCGCGCCGTCGAAGAAAGTCTGCGCGAAGATGTGGCTCAGGAGCGCACCACTGCAGCGCCAGAAATGCTCGGCCAGGCGCCGGCCATGCAGGATGTGTTTCGAGCGATCGGCCGTCTGAGCCAGAGCAACGTGACCGTGCTGATCACGGGAGAGTCGGGTTCGGGTAAAGAGCTCGTGGCGCGCGCATTGCATAAACATTCGCCACGTGGCGATGCGGGCAACAATGGTCCGTTTGTGGCCATCAATACGGCGGCTATCCCCAAGGACTTGCTAGAGTCTGAATTGTTTGGGCATGAGCGGGGTGCGTTCACAGGCGCGCAGACCATGCGGCGTGGGCGCTTTGAGCAGGCCGATGGCGGTACGCTATTTCTGGACGAGATCGGTGACATGCCGTTCGACTTGCAGACCCGTCTGCTGCGTGTGCTCAGTGACGGACACTTCTACCGCGTCGGTGGTCACTCGGCCGTCAAGACCAATGTGCGCGTCATTGCTGCTACCCACCAGGACCTGGAGCAACGTGTTCGCGAGGGGGCGTTCCGGGAAGACCTGTTTCACCGTCTCAATGTCATTCGCCT
>JAABRC010000170.1 GCA_011391115.1 Candidatus Egaibacter danicus
GGGCTTGAAGTCCCGGCGCATGTGCTCGCCAAAGTTGGTTTCGGCGCTGCCGGCGGGCGGGCCATAGTTGTTGGCCAGGTCGAAGTGGGTGATGCCCAGATCAAACGCGGTGCGCAGCATGTCGCGCTGGGTTTGAAACGGTGTGGCATCGCCAAAGTTGTGCCACAGGCCTAGCGTGATCGCGGGCAGTTTCAGGCCACTCTTGCCACTGGCACGGTACTGCATGATGTTGTCGTAGCGGGTTGGGCTGGCTTGGTAGTTCATTGGTGAGGGGCGCTCAAGAGCGCATGTGCGGTCAATCGGTTGGGCATCTTACGCGAGTTGCGGACGCAACGGGATGGCCACGTACCATCGAACGCTGGTCAATATCACCGGCCACGGGTAGTGAAACCGTTTGAGAACCCTATTCCAGGTGCTGTTGACCAGACTATTGCGGGAATCAAACAAGGGCAGGATTGTCGTTTATGCTCATTGCGACAGCACCAAGGAAACTGTATGCCCCGCCTTCAACCCTTGCCACCCGAGACCACGCCCGAACTCAAGGACCACTTCGATTTCTTTCTGGGCACGCTGGGCTTCACGCCCAATAGCGTGCTGACGATGCAGCGAAAGCCGAAACTGGTGCGTGCATTTGCCCAACTCAACGGCGCTGTGATGGATCCACAGGGCGAGGTGGATCTGGGTTTCCGGCGACTCATTGGTCATGTGGTCAGCAAGGTGTCGGGCTGCCTGTATTGCCAGGCGCATACGCTGCTGGGCGCGCATAACTTCGGTGCGAGCGATGCCAAGCTGGCTGATGTGTGGACCTATGCCAGCAGCCCACTCTACAGCGTGCGCGAACGCCTGGCGATGGACTTTGCGCTGGCTGCATCCAGCCAACCCAATGCGGTGACGGACGCACAGTTTGCAGAATTGCAGAAACACTGGAGCGATGGTGAGATCACCGAGATCCTCGGCGTGGTCGCGATGTTTGCCTTTCTGAACCGCTGGAACGACACCATGGCCACTCCGTTGGAGGCGCCCGCCATCGCGGTGGCTGACAAGGCCTTGGGCGCTCAGGGGTGGGACATTGGCAAACACACCTGACAGCTGACAGCGAGAAGTCTGGTTGGCTAGTCGGCGCCACGCGCCATCGCATGTCCGGCCTGGACATCGGCGTGGTAGCTGCTGCGCACCATGGCACCCACGGCGGCGTGGCTGAAGCCCATCTCGTAGGCCTTCGCCTCAAACATCTTGAAGGTGTCGGGGTGCACATAGCGTTTCACGGTCAGGTGGGACGTGCTGGGCGCCAGATACTGGCCAATGGTCAGCATGTCGATGTGGTGGTCGCGCATGTCCTGCATCACCTGCAACACCTCTTCGTCGGTTTCACCCAGGCCGACCATGATGCCGCTCTTGGTGGGCACGTTGGGGTGCAGAGCCTTGAATTTTTTGAGCAGGTTTAAGGAGAACTGGTAGTCCGATCCCGGACGTGCCTCTTTGTACAGGCGCGGCGCCGTTTCCAGGTTGTGGTTCATCACATCAGGCGGTGCAGCCTGCAAGATCTTGAGCGCGCGGTCGTCACGGCCACGGAAATCAGGCACCAGCACCTCGATCTGCGTGGTGGGCGACAGCTCACGGATTCGCGAAATGCAGTCCACAAAATGCTGGGCACCGCCATCGCGCAGGTCGTCGCGGTCCACGCTGGTGATCACCACGTATTTCAGCTTGAGCGCTGCGATGGTTTTGGCCAGGTTTTCGGGCTCGTTCACGTCCAGCGGGTCGGGGCGGCCATGGCCCACATCGCAAAACGGGCAGCGCCGCGTGCACTTGTCGCCCATGATCATGAAGGTGGCCGTGCCCTTGCCGAAACATTCACCGATATTGGGGCACGATGCTTCCTCGCACACCGTCACCAGTTTGTTGGTGCGCAGGATGTCCTTGATCTCGTAAAAGCGCGTGCTGGGCGACCCCGCTTTCACGCGAATCCAGTCCGGCTTCTTCAGCACTTCGCCCTGTACCACCTTGACCGGGATGCGCGACAGTTTGGCGCCCGCCTTTTGCTTGGCACTCGCATCGTAGGTCTCGATAGACTGGACTTCGCGGACGGTTGTGTTGGTGGTGGTCATGGGGTCAGGACAGGTTCAGGGTGCCAGATAGGTAACGAGCTTGCGACTCAAAATGTCGGCGGCCTCAGCCCAGCCAACAGATACCCCGATTGTAGAAAGGTCCACGGTTTGCAGGCCCGTGTAGCCGCAGGGGTTGATGCGGCAGAAGGGTTCCAGGTCCATCGCCACGTTCAGCGCGACGCCGTGGTAGGTGCAGTTTCGGCTGACCTTGATGCCCAGCGCGGCGATTTTGCCGAGGCCTGAAAAGTTCGGTTCGGATTTAATTGGAATCTGACCCCCATTGAGAGGCTCTATTTTTTGGGGGCGCTGGGGCAGCAGCGCGTGGGAGCCGGGGTCGTCCAGCCGTACGTAAATGCCAGGCGCGCCAGCCACGCGGTACCCGGTGACGCCAAACACATCCAGCGTGCGGATCACGGCCTCTTCGATGCGGTAAACGTATTCCTTCACGAAATAGCCCGCGCGTTTCAGGTCGATCAGCGGGTACGCCACCACTTGGCCGGGGCCGTGGTAGGTCACCTGCCCGCCGCGGTTGGTCTGCACCACAGGGATGTGGCCGGGGTTGAGCAGATGGTCCGGCTTGCCGGCCAGTCCCTGTGTAAAAACCGGTGGATGCTCACAAATCCATAGCTGGTCAGGCATATCCGACGAGGGCTGAGTGTCTCTTTGGCTTGTGAATTCCTGCATGGCGGCGTAAGTGGGCGCGTAGTCCACCAGGCCGAGGTTCTGGATGAGCAGGGCCACGGCGCGCTACAAAACCACCTTCACCATCGGATGCGTGCTCAGCGTGCGGTACAGCTCGTCGAGCTGCTCCCGGCTGGTGGCGGTGATGGTGATGGTGACACCCAGGTATTTGCCGCCTTTACTCTCGCGCAGCTCGATGGTGGAGGCGTCGAACTTGGGATCAAAAATGTGGGCAATGGTGGTGACCGCGTGCACGAAGCCATCAACCCGCTCGCCCATGACCTTGATCGGGAACCGCGAAGGGTACTCAATCAGCGACGGTGCTGCGGGGTCGGTTGGCGGCAGGGGCATGGTTTCAGGCCGCGGTGATGGTTACGGGGGCGGGCTTGGCGCGCTGGTAGGCCTCGTACAAACGGGCATAAACCGGACCGGGCAGGCCTCGTGCCGCTCCGTTTCCAACTGGTTTGTCGTCCAGCTTCGTGATGGCCAGCACTTCCTTGGTGGCGCTGGAGAGCAGCAGCTCGTCGGCGTTGAACACCTCGTCACGGCTGATGCGGCGCAACTCAAACCCGATGCCCGCCTCGCGGCACAGTTCTTCAATCAGGCCATATCGAATGCCTTCCAGCACCAGGTTGTCTTTTGGCGAGCCCAGCACCTTGCCGTTTTTGACCACCCACACATTGCTGGCGGCGGCTTCGCTCAAATAGCCGTCCCGAAACATCACCGTCTCCACAGCACCGGCGTCAAAACTGATCTGACGGGCAAACACCGCCCCGAGCAGGCTGGTGGATTTGATGTGCGCTTTCTTCCAGCGAAAGTCCTCCGCAGTGACGCAGGCCACACCCTGGTCGCGCTGCTCCGCGGATGGCATCGTCATCTTATTGATCATCACGAACACGGTGGGTATCAGGTCCGGCAGCATCACATGATCGCGCGGTGCGACGCCGCGGGTAACCTGGATGTAGATCAGCTGGGAAGGTAAAACCTCGTCTTTTTGGGTGCTACTTTGACCCTCAGCCCTCGTCGAATATGCGTGAGCAGCTATTAATTTCATAGCAATTTCAAGCCATTGAGCTGGCGTGTACGGATTGGTGATGCGCAGCTCGGCCAGGCTGCGGGCCAGCCGCGCCATATGCTGGTTAAAGCAGAAGACCTTGCCGGCGTATACCGGCAGCACCTCATACACGCCATCACCGAAGATGAAGCCCCGGTCCATGACGCTGATCTTGGCGTCCTTCAGGGCGGTGTAGTCGCCGTTGAGGAAGCAGATGGTGTCAGGTAGTAATGCGTTGCGGGGTTCGGGCGTGACGTTCATGCCCGGATTATCCCCGCCCCGCTGAAACCCTGTGCCGTGTCAGCTGAGAAAAACCACGGCAGCTACAGCGGCCCAGCCCAGGCAGAAGTTTGTGACCACCAGCATGTGGATGTTGGCCAGATGCACGCTGGCACGCGGCCAGTCTGCACGTGCCACGGCACGCTTGAGTCGCTTGAATGGACCAAAATACAGATGGCCAAAGACCGCGAACATCAGCAGGCCAATGCCCAGCATCCAGTGCCAGCCTTTGGGCGCATTGCTCATGCCAGTGCTGATCAGCATGTGCAGACCAGTGAGCAGCAGGGCAACCACGCTGACCCATGCCAACATGAAAAAGCGCACCAGCACGGCGCTCAGCAGGGTGAGCCGGGCGGAAGGTTGAAGCTGTGCAATCGCCACGGGCCGCAGGCTGGTCAGCACGAAGACCATGCCGCCCAGCCAGATGATGGCGGCGGCGAGGTGCAGAAATTTGGAGAGCATGAGCATGAAAAAACCTTTGTCCGACACCGCGCTGTTGTCAGGTGATGCCGGAAAGATGACGGAGAATGGGAGGGATTGTGACGCCCTTTGCTGTTTTGCCGGGCACTTGCTTGAGGCGCGGGTTTCTACGTATAATCAATGGCTTTGCTGAAGTTTTCAGGGTGTAACCTGCGCGTAATCTGACATGATCACAATGGCACCCGGACCAAACAGGGCGGAAACTTCGCAAACTTTGCAAGTGGAGGCGCAAGAGCCTGAATTCAAGCCGTTGACCGCTGAACAAGCGCGTCAGCTGCGAGAAAAATCCCCGTCGGTTTCCCCTTGGCGGGTGGTTGCGGGTCAGGCGGTTGTGGGTTTTGTGGTGGCAATTGCCGCTTGGGGCCTCACAGGGCGACAAAACGTGG
>JAABRC010000017.1 GCA_011391115.1 Candidatus Egaibacter danicus
AAGCACCTGCAGGCGAAGCGGAGCTCAAACGGATGCGCGCATCCAGCGCAATGGCACCCTCGTGGTTCACCAGCAGCGGGTTGATGTCCAGTTCGGCAAGCTCGGGTATGTCAGCCAGCATTTGCGATGTCGCCAGTAATACTGCAAGCAGAGCACCTTCGTCCACTGCCGGTGTGTCGCGCCAGCCTTTCAGTAGCCTGGAGATTCGGGTTCGCGAAATCAGCGCACGCGCCAGCGGCACGCTCAGAGGTGGCAGCGCTACCGCGCGGTCTGCCATCACTTCGACGGCTGTGCCGCCTTGCCCGAAAAGAATGATGGGACCAAAAATCCGGTCGATGGTGGCGCCCACAATCACTTCCTGCACGTGCTTGCGGCGCACCATGGCCTGCACGGTGAATCCGTCGATGACGGCGTCGGGTCGCAACATGCCCACGCGCGCCAGCATGATTCGGGCAGCGTCGCGAACTTCATCGACACTATCCAGATTCAGCGCCACGCCGCCTACATCTGATTTGTGCGAGATCTGATCAGAAAGTATCTTGATCACGACCGGGAACCCAATGCGACTCGCCTCCGCTGCCGCGAGCACTGCGTCTGGCGCCACCTTCCTGGTGGCAACAACAGGCACGTGGTACGCATCAAGAACTGCTTTGGCCTGCGGCTCCGTCAACATTTCCTGTCCACTGGCCAATGCCTCTCGCACAATTGCCGCAGCGGTTGCCCGATCGGGTGCGAGCTGGGCAGCCTGAGCCGGGGGTGTCTCAATCAGTTCCGCCTGGTTGCGTTCATAAGACTGCAGCATGGCCAGCGCCTGCACGGCCTCTTCGGGTGTCTCAAAACTGGCAATGCTGGACTGCCTGAAGAGTTCGCGTGCTTCCTGAACTGCATGGCCTCCCAGCCAGCAGCTCATCAGCCGCGGGGGTCGTCCGCCTGCCGGACGGGCAACAGGCACCAGTGCACGCGCAATGCTGGGGCTTGGCACGATGGCCGTTGGTGCATGAATGAACAGGATGGTGCCGCAAGCCGGGTCGGCAGACAATATTTCCAGCGCTTGAACATAGCGCTGTGCAGGTGCATCACCGATGATATCTACCGGGTTGCCATGAGACCAGTTGGGCGGAAGCACATCGTTGAGTTTTTCCATTGTCGAAGGGGAGAGCGTAGCAAGTGGCACGCCTTGCGCAGCTGCGGCGTCTGCGGCCATCACGCCCGCACCTCCGCCGTTGGTCAGAATGGTCAGCACATCGCTGCCTGCAGCCCGGCAACGGGTCAGTGTCTCCGCAGCCAGAAACAATTCCTGAAGGGTGTTCACGCGCAGCATTCCGGCACGCGCGATGGCCGCTTCATACACGTCATCAGAACCCGCGAGTGCACCTGTGTGGGATGCCGCCGCCTTCTGTCCCTGCGCAGAGCGCCCTGCCTTGATCACGATGACAGGCTTGTTCCTGGCCGCCGCTCGCGCGGCCGACATGAACTTGCGTGGCGCCTCAACCGATTCGATATAGAGCAGGATGGCCCGCGTGTGCACGTCGTTGGCGAGGTAATCCAGCATGTCGCCAAAGTCGACGTCTGCATGTTCACCCAGTGACACAAAATGCGAAAACCCGATTCGTTGTGCGTCCGCCCAGTCCAGCATGGCTGTGACGAGCGCACCCGATTGCGATACAAAAGCCAGTTCACCCTTTTGTGCGCTGATATGGGCGAAACTGGCATTCAGGCCAGCGTGTGGTGACAACAGGCCAATACAGTTGGGACCGAGCAACCGAAGCAGCCTCGGACGCGCGGCATCCAGCATGGCCTGCTTTTGGGTGGCATCCAGCCCTGCTGTCAGGATGATGGCTGCGCGGGTGCCGCGCTCGGCTAGCTCCTGCACCAGACCGGGGACGGTAGCAGGCGGCGTACAGATCAAGGCCAGTTCCGGAACTGCTGGCAGATCTGCCACCCTGGCGTAGGCGGGGTGGTCGCCAAACGCCCGGTATTTGGGGTTCACCGGATAGATTTGCCCAGTAAATCCCCCTTGGGTCAGGTTTTGCCAGACGGTGGCGCCGACGCTACCCGGGCGCTGGGAAGCGCCAATGACTGCGACTGAAGCGGGGTCGAAAAGGGAATCCAGATTGCGTACGCTCATGGTTTTGTCGATTCCTTGTGAATGCTGCTAGCTTACGGCGTATTCGTGACAGTGTGGTTGCCAGCAATTGAGGCGCTGGTGGTCTTGCTGCGGCTCGATAATCTGGTTTCGTTTTTCAAAAACAGGAGTACTCAATGCCCATAACCAAAGGATCACGACAGCTCGTCGAAGAGGCCAGTGCCCAGATCACGACCTACACCGTCGAACAGGTGCGTGCCCGTATGGGTCAAGCCAATCTGCAGCTGGTGGATATTCGCGATGTGCGCGAGCTGGAGCGCGAAGGGACTGTTCCCGGCGCTTTTCACGCACCGCGAGGCATGCTGGAGTTCTGGGTTGACCCGGCGTCACCTTATTTCAAGCCGATTTTTGGCGATGAGGGCAAGGAGTTTGTGCTGTTCTGTGGCGCTGGCTGGCGCAGCGCGTTGACGGCCAAGTCCTTGCAGGATATGGGCATGACAAATGTTGCCCATATTGAAGGAGGATTTGCCGACTGGGTCAAGCAGGCGGCGCCCACTGAGACTCTGGAGGAGCGAAAGGCCAGAAAGGCGTGAAATATCTGCAGGGCGAACAGCCTTGTCCTTGCGGACGACTCGACGCAACAGGAAAGGCGCTTGCCTATGCGCAGTGTTGCAGCCGCTGCCTGGAATCGTGCCTGAGTGCGGCGGATGCTGAGACATTGATGCGCTCGCGCTACACCGCATTTGTTCTGGAACGTGAGCCATATCTGCTGTCCACCTGGCATGCATCCCGTCGACCGGATGGAATTGATTTTGATCCGGATGCAAAATGGTTGGGACTTGAGGTTCGTGCGAGTAGCGAACAAGATGCCGAGCATGCCGAAGTGGAGTTTGTCGCGCGGCACAGAGTCGCCGGGCGTGCCGTGCGGTTGCATGAGCGGAGTCGCTTCATCAAGGAAGCGGGACATTGGTACTACTTGGACGGAATGACATGAAATTTGAAGCAGTGCTGTTTGACTGTGATGGCGTTCTGGTGGACAGTGAGCACATCACCAACGGGGTATTGCGCGACATGCTCCAGGAGCGGGGCTGGAACCTGACTGTGGCTGAGTGCATGAGCCTTTTTGTGGGCAAGACGGTGAGGGACGAGGCGGATCTCATTGAGCAGCGCACCGGGTCCGAGGTGACCGAGAACTGGTTGACATCCTTTCGTGACCGGCGCAATGAAGCCTTGTCGCTGTACCTCACGGCCATCCCCGACATCCACGACGCGGTGCATCGCGTGCATGCACATCACGGCGGACGCATCGCCTGCGCATCGGGTGCTGACCGATTCAAAGTCGAGCTGATGCTACGCAAACTTGAGTTGATCAGTTATTTTGACGGGCGTATCTTCAGTGGATATGAGACTCCGCGCTCCAAACCGTTTCCGGATGTCTACCTGGCCGCCGCGGCTGCGCTGGGTGTTGATCCCCGGCGCTGCGCGGTGGTGGAAGACACCGTCGTTGGCGTAACAGCTGGCGTGGCCGCGGGAGCGACCGTGTTTGCCTACTCGCCAGCGACATCGACTCATGTTGATGCGCAAGATCTGCTTCAAGCCGGCGCGCACCACATTTTTACCCGGATGACTGCCTTGCCGGATTTGCTGGCGCAGCAAAACATGACACAATTGACGTTTACGTAAACGTCAATCAAACTGGCCGCGAGCCACCCTTCCTGAAAGCATCAAAATGCCCGTTCTGGAGACCCAACTCAACGCCCGCTCAGCGGATTTTCAGGCCAATGCCATGGCCATGCGCACTCTGGTGGCTGATCTGAATGCCGAAGTAGCCAAGGCTCAGGATGGTGGCGGTGAGGTGGCGCGGGCCCGCCATACGGCGCGGGGAAAACTGCTTCCGCGTGACCGGGTGCAAATGTTGCTGGACCCCGGCACGCCGTTTCTGGAGTTGAGTCCGCTGGCGGCTTTAGGCATGTACCCTGACAGGGATGGCAGCGACAGCGCACCTTGCGCGGGGGTCATCGTGGGTATTGGCCGCGTGAGTGGTGTGGATTGCATGATTGTCTGCAACGATGCGACCGTCAAAGGCGGCACCTATTACCCCATGACGGTCAAAAAACACCTGCGAGCGCAGGAGGTGGCACAACAGAATCGGCTACCGTGTATCTATCTGGTGGATTCAGGCGGGGCCAATCTGCCCAACCAGGATGAGGTTTTCCCTGATCGGGACCATTTTGGCCGCATCTTTTTCAATCAGGCCAACATGAGCGCCCAAGGCATCGCACAGATAGCAGTGGTCATGGGTAGCTGCACCGCCGGCGGCGCCTATGTGCCAGCCATGAGTGATGAAAGCATCATTGTCAAAAATCAGGGAACGATTTTTCTGGGTGGCCCCCCGCTGGTGAAAGCGGCCACGGGCGAGGTTGTCACAGCCGAGGACCTGGGTGGTGGCGATGTGCACACACGCCTGTCCGGTGTGGCGGATCATCTGGCGCAGAGCGACTTGCACGCGTTGGCTCTGGCGCGTGCATCGGTCAAAAATTTGAACATAATTAAGCCTAAAACCCTTGTCCACAATGCGCCAACGGCTCCTAAATTTGTAGCAGAAGAACTGTATGGCGTGATCCCGATGGATACCCGCAAGCCCTTCGATGTGAGGGAAATCATCGCCCGTATCGTTGACGCATCGGAGTTTGACGAATTCAAGGCGCGTTACGGCGCCACACTCATCTGTGGATTTGCTCATATTGAGGGCATGCCAGTGGGCATCATTGCCAACAATGGCATTCTGTTCAGCGAGTCGGCGCTGAAGGGCGCCCATTTCATCGAACTGTGCTGCCAGCGCAAGATACCGCTGGTTTTTCTGCAGAACATCACAGGCTTCATGGTGGGGCGCAAATACGAGAACGAGGGCATCGCCCGCAATGGCGCCAAGATGGTCACGGCGGTGGCTACTGCAGCGGTGCCCAAATTCACCATCATCATTGGTGGCAGCTTCGGCGCCGGCAACTATGGCATGTGCGGCAGGGCTTACTCGCCCCGATTCCTGTGGATGTGGCCGAACGCGCGCATTTCCGTCATGGGCGGTGACCAGGCCGCCGCTGTGCTGGCCACGGTCAAGCGCGACGGCATTGAAGGCCGCGGCGGCAAATGGAGCATGGAAGAGGAAGAGGCCTTCAAGGCACCCATTCGTCGCCAGTATGAAGAGCAGGGGCATCCCTATTTTGCTACAGCAAGGCTTTGGGACGACGGTGTAATTGATCCCGCTGACACGCGACGCGTGCTGGCTTTGGGCTTGAGTGCTTCGCTCAATGCACCAATCCCTGATACGCAGTTCGGCATTTTCCGGATGTGATGGTTCTTTTCCCGCACGAGTCGACCACTCTCCCCCGACATCTCACACGTCGATCATGGAAACCCTGATTCATATCTGGCAAACCCTTGTGGGGAGTGCGTCCACCGCCGTGGAGCAGGGTGCCCAGTCTATGGACATGCCGGCTTTGATGGCTCTGGCCGCTGTACTCGGGTGGGCCAGTGGCATGCGGCTTTACGCGGTGGTTTTCATCACGGGTCTGGCCGGTGTGATGGGATGGATACCGCTACCTAAAGGTTTGCTCCTGCTGCAACATCCGGCGATGCTGGCAGGCAGCGGTTTCATGTTGTTTGTAGAGTTTTTCGCGGACAAGATACCTGGTGTGGACTCGCTGTGGGATGTTGTGCATTCAGTTATACGGGTTCCTGCGGGGGCTGCTTTGGCGGCCGGAGTATTTGGCGCGGACAGTGCCACGATGGGTGTAGTCGCCGCCTTGTTGGGTGGATCACTGGCCGCTACGTCGTTTGCCACGAAGGCAACCACACGCGTGGCCGTGAACAGTTCACCCGAACCTTTTTCGAACATCGCCGTGAGCCTGCTTGAGGATGGTCTGGTCGTGGGTGCCCTGTGGCTGGCCACGAACTATCCGGTGGCTTTTGGCATTGCACTGGTCATCACGCTGGTGCTGATGATCATTCTGTTGATAACGCTGTTCAAGTTCCTGAAGGCGCTCGCCCGCCGTATTGGTGGTTGGCTCAGTCCAGCCCCCGCTCCTTGAGAAAACATCATGTTCACAAAAATTCTGATTGCCAATCGCGGTGAGATCGCCTGTCGGGTTGCGGCAACGGCCCGCAGACTGGCGATCAAAACCGTTGCGGTGTACTCCGATGCTGATGCCAATGCCAAGCACGTGAGCGCTTGTGACGAGGCTGTTTATATAGGTGGCAGCGCACCCAAAGACAGCTACCTGCGCTGGGAGCGGATATTGGAGGCTGCCCGGGCCACGGGGGCTCAGGCGGTCCATCCTGGCTATGGCTTCCTGAGTGAGAACGAGGAGTTTGCACAGGCGTGTGCCGATGCAGGCTTGGTATTCATCGGGCCACCACCTTCTGCCATCAAAGCCATGGGACTGAAGGCAGAGTCCAAGCAGTTGATGGAAAAAGCGGGCGTTCCGCTGGTACCCGGCTACCACGGAGCAGATCAAAACCCGGCGTTGCTCCGAAACCAGGCTGACCGTATGGGCTATCCGGTGCTCATCAAGGCCAGCGCGGGTGGCGGCGGCAAAGGCATGCGGGCGGTGGACAAGCCAGAGGACTTTGAAGCTGCATTGGCTGCGTGCAAGCGCGAAGCGATCAACAGCTTTGGCGATGACGCGGTACTGATCGAAAAGTACGTGCAGCGGCCGCGCCATATCGAGATCCAGATCTTCGGCGATACCCAGGGGAATTACGTGTACCTGTTTGAGCGCGACTGTTCCGTGCAGCGTCGCCACCAAAAAGTGCTGGAGGAGGCTCCGGCGCCTGGGATGACGCCGGCCATGCGCAAGCAGATGGGTGAAGCGGCGGTTGCTGCGGCAAGAGCGGTGAACTACGTTGGCGCGGGCACGGTGGAGTTCATTGTGGAGCAGAAGTCAGATGGTTCGATGAGCTTCTTCTTCATGGAAATGAACACCCGTCTGCAGGTAGAGCACCCCGTCACCGAGGCGATCACCGGGCTGGATCTGGTGGAGTGGCAACTGCGAATTGCTTGTGGACAAACCCTGCCGCTGGCTCAGGACCAGCTTCGCATCATCGGGCACGCCATAGAGGCGCGCATCTGCGCCGAAACACCAGACAACAACTTCCTGCCGGCAACGGGTGCACTCCATGTTTTCGACCTGCCGGAGTGTGTGAGTTTCGAGCGCGGGGGCGTCGTGACGGGTTTGGGCGCGGGCGTGCGGCTGGACGCGGGCGTGCGCGAAGGCGATGCCATTTCGCCCTACTACGACTCGATGGTGGCCAAGCTCATCGTGCATGGCCAGACGCGAGAGGAGGCGCTGGCCCGAATGGATGCGGCGCTGGCGCAGACACACATCGTGGGGCTGCAAACCAATGTCCAGTTCCTGCGGTATGTTGTGCGCAGTCCGTCATTTGCTCAAGGCCAACTCGATACCGCCTTGATTCCTCGCGAACAGGCAGTGCTGTTCAAACAGGAACCAGTAGGGCTGGTCTTGGCTGTTGCGGCGTCGGTCGCGCAAATCCTGTTGAGTGAGCGTGCCTGCGAAGGCAATGATCCGTTCAGTCGACGCGACGGGTGGCGTTCGCACGGCGTGAACGTCCGCCGTTTTGAATTCGAATTTCAGGGCGAGCCTGTCCGAGCAGAGTTGACCTACCTGCACGATGGGACGCTCCACCTGGCTATTGGAGAGACTGCCGGGATACTGAATGTCGCCGGTGAAGGACGCAGCATCACTATTCAGTACGAGGGACAGCGCCAGACAGTCAATGTATACAGGAATCGCGAGATGGTCCACGTGTTCACTGCGCGAGGCGCTACACAAATCATAGCAATTGACCTTCTTGCGCATGCGGGGGACAGTCAGGGTGAGGGCGGACGCCTGACCGCCCCCATGCCCGGGAAAGTAGTGTCGTTCGCGGTAAAGGCCGGAGACAAGGTGGGCAAGGGGCAAGCGCTGGCGGTGATGGAGGCCATGAAAATGGAGCACACTATCGCAGCACCACATGACGGAACGGTGGCAGAACTCCTCTATGAGCCTGGAGATCAGGTGGCAGAAGGCTCGGAACTGATCAGATTGTCTGCCTGATTAGCATGCGCATCACCTTCTGCTGCACAAACACGCAGGCTGCCCCGTGGCTGGCGGGACTTCGGACAGCGCTGCCTCAGGCCAGCATTGAACCCTGGCAACCGGGAGCGGTTTCGGCCGATTACGCGGTGGTATGGGCTCCACCGCAGTCCTTTCTGGATGAGCAGACGCAGCTCAAATGCATCTTCAATATCGGGGCGGGGGTGGACGCATTGTTGAAACTCAGGCTGCCGTTCAAAGCAAAAGTGGTCCGGCTGGACGATGCAGGCATGTCGGCGCAGATGGCTGAGTATGTTTGTCACGCCGTGATACGACACTTTCGTGAGTTCGACGGCTTCGCGGCCGATGTGGCGCAGGGGATTTGGTCTTTTCGGAAGCCGCGACGTCGCGCGGAGTTTCCCATCGGCGTGATGGGTCTGGGGGTGCTGGGTGAGCGGGTTGCAAAAGCGCTGGCCTCGTTTGAATTCCCGGTGAATGGCTGGAGCCGGTCGGCCAAGGTCATTGAAGGCGTGCGCTGTTTTACCGGCCCGGAGCAGCTGGATGCTTTTTTGACCGCTACGCGTGTGCTGGTGTGTCTGTTGCCACTCACGCCGGACACGCGTGACATCATGCGGCTTGAAACGCTGGCCCGATTGAAGCCTGGGGGCTATGTGATCAACGTGGCCAGAGGCGCTCATCTGGTTGATGAAGATCTGGTCACGCTGATCGACCGCGGCCATTTGAGCGGTGCCACACTGGACGTGTTCCGCACGGAACCGTTGCCACAAGGCCATCCATTCTGGCACCACCCGAAAATCACCGTGACTCCCCATACGTCAGCTCGAACCCTGCGCGATGAAAGCATCGCCCAGATTGTGGGCAAGATCCAGGCTTTGGAACGCGGTGAACCCGTTGCCGGTATCGTGGAGCCTGATCGGGGATATTGAGGATATCAAATGAGCATGCCGTCAACAGTCAAACTGGTAGATGTGGGCCCGCGTGATGGTCTGCAGAACGAAAAACAACCTGTGCCAGCTGCCGTCAAGATTGAGTTGGTACACCGTTTGCAGGACGCAGGCGTCAGGAACATCGAGGTCACCAGTTTTGTCAGTCCAAAATGGGTGCCACAGATGGCTGACAACGCGCAAGTCATGTCGGGCATTACCCGCAAAGTGGGCGTTTGTTATTCAGTGCTCACGCCCAACCTTCAGGGGTTTGAGGCGGCGTTGAAGTCGAATCCTGACGAAATTGTGGTGTTCGGTGCAGCCAGTGAGGCTTTTAGCCAGCGAAATATCAATTGTTCGATTGCCCAGAGTATTGAGCGGTTTCGGCCCGTGGTGGAGGCGGCGCTTGCCAGAGGCATTCATGTTCGCGGAGCGATGTCCTGCACGGTGGGTTGCCCTTATGAGGGCGACATTGCTCCGGCTCGTGTATCTATGCTGGCCGGGTTGATGAAAGACATCGGCGTACAGCATGTCGGTGTGGCCGATACCATTGGTGTGGGTACCCCTGTCAAGGTTCAGCGCGCTATGGAGGCGACTCTGAGGCACTACGACGTCAACGATATTTCAGGTCATTTCCACGACACTTACGGGCAAGCCCTGGCCAATACCCTGATATGCCTGCAAATGGGTATCTGGCAGTTTGATACCGCAGTAGCCGGTCTTGGCGGTTGCCCCTACGCCAAGGGTGCGACTGGCAACGTTGCCTCCGAAGATGTGGTTTACATGCTCCAGGGTATGGGTATCGAGACGGGTATCGATCTGGACAAGCTGATCGACGCAGGAAAATTTATCAGTGATGTGCTGGAGCGCAAGCCCAACTCCAGAGCAGCAACGGCCTTGCTGAACAAGAGAGTGGGATGACAGGGATGATTATGTGTGGTGCCGAATTGAAAACTCTGCCCGAAGGTGTGCAACGCGTTGTTCAGGTCTTGCAGGCCCGCAACCATGCCCATCATCCAGTCATGCTCGATGCTGCCTGCCGGACAGCACGGCAGGCGGCTGACGCGCTGGGCGTTGCCGTAGGTCAAATCGCCAAGAGCATCATCTTTCGTCGCGAGAGCGACGATATTGCCATTCTGGTGATCACGTCGGGCGACCGGCGGGTGGATGAAAAGAAGGTGGCCGCATTGGTAGGGGCCATCGGGCGAGCCGATGCTGATTTTGTGAAAGCCCGGACGGGTTTCAGTATTGGCGGCGTGTCGCCCGTCGCCCATGTGATGGAATCGGTGACTCTGGTGGACCGCGAGCTGTTCCGTTTTGACGAAATCTGGGCTGCAGCCGGTCACCCGCATGCGGTGTTCAGACTGAGTCCGGTCGACCTCGAGGCCCTGGCAGGTGCGCCGGTTGCCGATGTCACCGAGCCGTTAACGAGTTGATCGTGTCATGGTTGCTGCACAATTGATAACTGATCGCGCACTGTCGGTGCGAACCATGGCTGGAAATGTCCCATCCCCATGCATTTCCGTATGCCGGATGGATGCCGCGGGCGCCCTGTGCGAAGGCTGTTTGCGAACCCTCGAGGAGATTCGCCACTGGAGCGCATCCAGCGATTTCGAAAAGAAGGCGATCTGGGCGCTTATTGAGCAGCGTATCGCTGCAACGACATCATGAGACACATCACGTTCTATTTTGATTTCATCTCGCCGTATGCCGCTCTGGCATTTGAGCAGCTGCCAGAAAGCTTGATGGGGTTGAGTTACGGCGTCACGTACAAGCCGATCCTGTTTGCAGCGTTGCTCAAGCGTCATGGCCAACTGGGACCGGCGGAAATCATGCCCAAGCGGGACTGGACCTACCGACATGTGCAGTGGCTGGCCCACCGCATGGGTCAGGAGTTTCAGCTTCCGGCGGCCCATCCTTTCAACCCGCTCTCGCTGTTGCGGCTGGCCATCGCGAGCAGCGAACAGGGAACACCCAGCCGTTACGTCACCGAAACCCTATTTCGCCACGTGTGGCGTGGTGGCGCCGATGCGGTTGATGCCGGGCGTCTGGCGACCCTTGTTGCCAGTATTGCGCCGCAGCGTGACATGAATGGCGATGAGGTGAAGGCGCAGCTGAAAGCCAATACAGATGAAGCCATCGCATTGGATCTGTTCGGTGTGCCGGCTTTCGTGGTGGACGACAAGGTGTTTTGGGGACTGGATGCCTTGCCAATGCTTGGCGATTATTTGCGGGGTGACGCCTGGTTTGAGGGCCCGGCGTGGCATACCGTACACCAGGTTGCGCAAGGCGCCGTCCGTCCAAAGTAGCCACTCTCCACATCGCGAAATGAACTCCAAGGGTTTCACCCTAGTTTGTCAGTATCGGTTCAGTTAGACGTAAGTCGCGGTTGGTTTGGTGTCAGAGCAGGGTCAGAGCCTTCTTCAAGAATAAGCCCTTACCTCCAATTTGGAGGGGCAAACCTTTTGGAGACATCAACATGGCAACAGCAGCGGCCCCACGGCCAATGAGCGCCGAAGAAAAGAAGGTTATCTTTGCTTCGTCATTGGGTACCGTATTTGAGTGGTACGACTTTTATCTATACGGTTCTTTGGCAGCCATCATTGCCAAGCAGTTCTTCAGTGGTCTGGATGAAGGTTCTGCCTTCATTTTCGCGCTGCTGGCTTTCGCAGCCGGTTTCATCGTTCGTCCTTTCGGCGCCATTTTCTTTGGCCGCCTGGGTGACATGATTGGCCGCAAATACACATTCCTGGTCACTATCCTGATCATGGGCCTGTCAACGTTTATTGTGGGCATCTTGCCAAACTACGCATCGATTGGTGTGGCGGCTCCCGTGATCCTGATTGCCCTGCGCATGTTGCAAGGCCTGGCACTGGGTGGTGAGTACGGCGGTGCTGCCACTTATGTGGCCGAGCATGCTCCTCATGGAAAACGCGGAGCCTACACGTCATGGATTCAGACAACGGCCACTCTGGGTTTGTTCCTGAGCCTGATGGTGATTCTGGGTACACGTACGATGATTGGCGAAGCAGCCTTTGCTGACTGGGGTTGGCGTGTTCCGTTCATTGTGTCCATTCTGCTGTTGGCCGTATCGGTTTACATCCGTTTGAGCATGAACGAGTCGCCTGCTTTCGCCAAGATGAAGGCCGAAGGCAAGACCTCCAAGGCCCCTTTGTCCGAATCATTCGGCCAGTGGAAAAACCTGAAGATCGTGATTCTGGCCCTGATCGGTCTGACCGCTGGTCAAGCCGTCGTCTGGTATTCTGGTCAGTTCTACGCCTTGTTCTTCCTGACCCAGGCACTCAAAGTTGACGGTGCAACGGCTAATATCATGGTCGCGATTTCCCTGATGATTGGTACGCCTTTCTTCATCTTCTTCGGCTCGCTATCCGACAAGATTGGCCGCAAGCCCATCATCATGGCCGGTTGCCTATTGGCTGTGGTGACTTACTTCCCGGTTTTCACCGCACTGACCAAAGCCGCCAACCCTGACCTGGCTGCTGCGCAAGCCGCCAACAAGGTGACCGTGACTGCGGATCCGGCCGAATGCTCGTTCCAGTTCAACCCTACCGGTACTGTCAAGTTCACCAGCTCATGCGACATTGCCAAACAACGTTTGGCTGGCGCCTCAGTTAGCTACGACAACATCGCAGCTCCCGCTGGCACACCCGCTACCATCCACGTTGGCGAGACTTTGGTCAAAGTGAAGTACACGCCCGAAGATGTTGCCGCTGCCAAGGCCAAGGCCGACGCCAAGCTGGCCGAAGTGACCACTGCACAACCCCAGGACCCCAAAGCTCTGGAAGCTGCTACCAAGGCAGTCAAAGACCTGAGCAATGACAAGACCGCTGGTGCGACACTGCTGGGCGCCAATCTGGGCGCTGCTTTGAAGGCGGCCAACTACCCTGTCAAGGCTGACATGGCCAAGTTTGACAAGGTGACCGTCATTGCCATTCTCACCTACCTGGTGATCCTGGTGACCATGGTGTACGGCCCGATTGCTGCCATGCTGGTGGAAATGTTCCCGACCCGTATCCGTTACACCTCCATGAGCCTGCCATACCATATTGGTAACGGCTGGTTTGGCGGACTGCTGCCTACGACGGCTTTTGCTATCGTGGCCCAGACCGGAAATATGTACAACGGCCTGTGGTACCCGATCATCGTGGCTGGTATGACTTTTGTCATCGGCATGCTGTTCGTCAAGGAAACCAAAGACGTGGATATTTACGCCAACGACTGAACGTGATTTGCCGGACGCCCATCGCTGCGCGTCCGGCCATTCAACAAAAGGTCTTCCCGTTTGCGAAGGCCTTTTCTTTAGTGTTTATCAATCTGAATCCCGGGAGCTGATCATGTGGAAAATTGCGGTAGGTTTTGCTGTATTTGCAGGTTTGGCGCTGTTTATCCTGTCCAAGGGCGGCGATATTGACATGAGCGGCGAAAAACACGGTACTGAGGCCACGTCCACGCCCCATGAAGCGGCAAGTGCACCCGCTGCAGCGCAGTTATCTGCTAGCGCACCAAAATAAAACTCTATCGTCGATAGCCCTTGACGGGCGCGGGCTGGTTTGCATGCCTAGAATGTTTGGCCTCAACTGCCACAAAGCAAGCCATGCCCCAAGGTCTTATCCGAATTCGCGGTGCGCGCCAGCACAACCTCAAAAATCTTGATCTGGATATTCGGACCGGTGAGTTGACGGTGGTGACGGGTCCCAGTGGCTCCGGCAAATCCAGCCTGGTGTTTGACACGCTGTTTGCTGAGGGGCAACGTCGGTATGTAGAAACCTTCTCCGCTTACGCCCGCCAGTTTCTGGACCGCATGGACAAACCGGCAGTAGACAAGGTCGAGGGTGTACCACCCGCCATTGCTATTGACCAGACCAATCCGGTGCGCTCATCTCGCTCCACTGTGGGCACGATGACCGAGCTCAATGATCACTTGAAGCTGCTGTTTGCGCGGTCCGGACACCTTTTTGATCGGGAAACGGCACAAACTGTGCGTCATGACACGCCTGAAACGATCTATGCCCAGTTAAAGGATCGTGCCGGCACGGGTGATGCCCGACTGGTTGTGACGTTTCCGGTGGAACTGCCTGCCGACACCAGTGCGCAGCAGATCGAGCAATGGCTTTCCGTGAGTGGCTATACCAAGGTTCAGGCCGAGCGCGAGATCGAAGTTCGCCCGGATTCTGAGGCGACCCGCACGACGGCCACTGCCAAGAAGAGATCTGGCACCAAAGCGGCAGCCATTGAAGTGACCACGAGGAAGGTGCTGGACGTCGTTGCTGACCGCTTTCGGCTCAGCAATACGGAGCCGGCACGGGTGGTGGAAGCCATTGAAATGGCATTGAAGCGTGGTGGTGGGCGAGTGAATGTCTTTTGCTTGCAAGGTGAAGAGCCTGCAGACATCTGGAAATTTTCAACAGGACTGCACTGCCCTGAAAGTGATCTGAGGTACACCGACCCCATCCCCTCGATGTTTTCTTTCAATTCCGCGGTTGGTGCCTGCGAAACATGTCGGGGCTTTGGACGCGTTATTGGCGTGGATTACGGGTTGGTGATCCCGAACGACAAGCTGACGTTGCGGGCAGGTGCCGTCAAGCCCATGCAAACGCCAGCCTGGCAGGAGTGCCAGGATGACCTGATGCGTCACGCCGAGGCGGCGGGCATTCCAAGGGACACTCCTTACTACAAGCTCACGCCTGAACAGCAGCACTGGGTCATCCATGGCTCGCCCAACTGGAATGGCAAATGGAACCAGCACTGGTTCGGTGTCAATCGGTTTTTTGAGTACTTGGAGACCAAGTCCTACAAAATGCACATCCGAGTGCTGCTTTCCAAGTACCGCAGCTACACACCCTGCGGCGTTTGTGGCGGTGCACGGTTGAAGACAGAGAGCCTGCTTTGGCGAGTCGGAAGCAAGGCCGACGCTGATTCAGTGCTGGATCCATCCCGGCGTTTTATGCCTCAGGGCGTGAAATGGAGCCGTGAGCAACTTGAAGCTCTGCCGGGTTTGTGTCT
>JAABRC010000171.1 GCA_011391115.1 Candidatus Egaibacter danicus
TGGCAACTGGGCCTGCCTCTGGATTCGCCGCTGGAAGGCCCGGATTCAGTGGCAAATCGACCTGTAGCCCCCGAAAAATATGCGCAAACAGCTTCTCTTTTGATAGCTAGAATAGAAACCCGGAAACCCGCCGCTTACCTGACCCACGAAGCCTGGTTGCAGGGTGTGCCGTTTTATGTGGACGAGCGCGCCATTGTGCCGCGCAGCCTTATCGCCGAAGTACTGGTCAATGGTGCCATTGACCCGTGGTTGAGCGAAACCACCCACCGTGTACTGGACCTTTGCACCGGCAACGGCAGCCTGGCCATCCTCGCGGCCATGGCGTTCCCCGATGTGGTGGTGGATGCGGCTGACATCTCGACCGACGCGCTGGCGGTTGCCCGCCTCAATGTCAACAAACACAAGTTGCAGGACCGCATCACGTTGCTGACTTCCGACGGGCTGGCTGGTGTGACCGGGCCCTACGACCTGATTGTGTGTAACCCACCCTATGTCAACGCCCAGAGCATGGCCACACTGCCGGAGGAATTCAAGGCGGAGCCGACGCTGGCGCTGGCCGGTGGCGCCGATGGAATGGATTTCATCCGGCAGTTGTTACGCGATGTCCCGGAACATATGACGGCTCAAGCCGTCTTGCTGCTGGAAATCGGAAACGAGCGGCCGCATTTTGAAGCGGCGTTCCCCTGGCTGGAAGTGGTCTGGCTGGAAACCAGCGCTGGCGAAGACCAGGTATTGCTGGTCACGCGTGAAGCCCTTATTGTTTAGAACTGAATGATTACCCTCAAGAACGTTACGCTGCGCCGCAGCGCGAAAGTGCTGCTGGACGGTGCGTCCGTCACCCTGAACCCTGGCGAAAAAGTCGGCCTTGTGGGACGCAACGGCGCTGGCAAATCCTCGCTGTTTGCACTGCTCAATGGCTCTTTGCACGAAGACGCCGGCGAGTACTATATCCCCGCCCAGTGGCGTATGGGCCAGGTGGCGCAGGACATGCCGGAGACGGATCAAAGCGCTACAGATTTTGTGGTGGAAGGCGACACCGTGCTGCTGGCCGCGCAGCAGGAAGTGACGGCGTCGGAAGCCACCGACGATTACGACCGCATGGCCCACGCCTACATGGCACTGCAGGACGCCGGTGCCCACGATGCGCCCGCCAGGGCACAGGCGCTAATCCTCGGTCTGGGCTTCAAGACCACCGAGCTCACCAACCCGGTCAACAGCTTCTCCGGCGGCTGGCGCATGCGCCTGCAACTGGCGCGGGCGCTGATGTGCCCGTCCGACCTGCTGCTGCTGGACGAACCCACCAACCACCTGGACCTGGACGCTCTGGTCTGGCTGGAAGCATGGCTCAAACGTTACGAAGGCACGATGATCGTCATCAGCCACGACCGCGAGTTTCTGGACGCGGTGACCAACGTCACGTTGCACATTGACGCAGGCAAACTGGTGCGCTACGGCGGCAACTACAGCAAGTTTGAAGACATGCGTGCCGAACAGATGGAACTGCAGCAAAACGCGTATTCCAAGCAACAGGACAAGATCGCCCATTTGCAGAAGTTCATCGCCCGTTTCAAGGCCAAGGCCAGCAAGGCCAAGCAGGCGCAAAGCCGCGTCAAGGCGCTGGACCGCATGGAGAAGATTGCACCACTGCTGAGCGAGGCCGATTTCACTTTCGAGTTCAAGGAGCCTGCCAATCTGCCCAATCCCATGCTGTCCATGCAGGGCGTGAGTTTTGGCTACCCTCCTCCTGAGGATGCACCTGCAGGTACTCCGCCGACCGTGATTGTGCGCAACGTGAACCGCTCCGTGCTGGCCGGGCAGCGCATTGGCATTCTGGGGGCCAACGGTCAGGGTAAATCGACGGTGGTCAAGACCATTGCGCGTGACCTGGCCCCGCTGGGTGGCGAAGTCACGGAAGGCAAGGGGCTGAATATCGGCTACTTTGCCCAGCAGGAACTTGACGTGCTGCGTCCGATGGATACCCCGCTGGAGCACATGATCCGTCTGGTGAAAGACACGACGGCCGCCGGCAAGATTGCCGGGCAGCAAACGCGCGAGCAGGATCTGCGCAGCTTTCTGGGCACGTTCAACTTCGGCGGCGACATGGTCAAGCAGGCCGTGGGCAGCATGAGCGGCGGTGAAAAAGCCCGCCTGGTGCTATGCATGATCGTCTGGCAGCGCCCCAACCTGCTGCTGCTGGACGAGCCGACCAATCACCTGGATCTGGCCACGCGCGAAGCGCTGAGCATGGCGCTGAATGAGTTCGAAGGCACGGTGATGCTGGTCAGTCACGACCGAGCCCTGTTGCGCGCGGTATGTGATGAATTCTGGATGGTCTCCCGTGGCGGTATCGAGCCGTTTGACGGTGACCTGGATGACTACCAGCGCTACCTGCTCGATGAAGCCAAGCGTCAACGCGAGGAGATCAAGGAAGCATCCAGTCGGCAAGCCAAAGCAGAAGCCAAGGCTGCAAGTGAAGCGGCTGCCAGGAACAAAAACGCCAGCAAAGCGAAAAACTCGCCTGCGCAGCGTGAACTGGCGCAAATCGAGGAGCGCATGAAGGCTCTCAACAATGAAGGCGCATCGCTGGAAAAACACCTGTCGGTGTCCACCGGGCCAACGGAAATTGCCGAACTGGGCCAGCGCCTGAAAGCAGTCAACGACGAGCTGCAAAGCCTTGAAGAGAAATGGCTGAACCTGTCAAGCGAGCTGGAAAGTCTCTCCGCGTGAGTCAGCACATCTGAAATCCGGGAACTGGCCGTTACTGGCTACTGCTCCAAAAACCGCTGAGCATCGAGCGCGGCCATACAGCCTGTCCCCGCACTGGTAATGGCCTGACGGTAGATGTGATCCTGCACATCGCCGGCGGCAAACACACCCGGCACACTGGTCTGTGTGGCCATGCCCTTGTTGCCCGACTGCGTGACGAGATAACCGCCGGCCATCTCCAGCTGACCCTGGAAGATGTCGGTATTGGGCGCATGCCCAATGGCGATGAAGCAGCCCTTGAGCGTCAGGTCCTGTGTGGAGCCATCCACCGTGCTCTTGAGCCGGATACCAGTGACGCCACTGGCGTCGCCCAGTACTTCGTCCAGGGTCTGGAAGGTCTTGAGCTCAATCTTGCCGGCCTTGACCTTGTCCATCAGCTTGTCAATCAGGATGGCCTCGGCCTTGAACTTGTCCCGGCGGTGCACCAGATACACCTTGCTGGCGATGTTGGACAGGTACAGCGCCTCTTCCACCGCCGTGTTACCCCCTCCGACCACACAGCAGACCTGATCGCGGTAAAAAAAGCCGTCGCAGGTGGCGCATCCCGACACCCCGCGGCCCATGAAGGCGGTCTCGGAAGGTAATCCCAGGTACTTGGCAGAGGCGCCGGTGGCGATGATCAGGGAATCGCAGGTGTAGGTACCACTGTCACCGGTAAGGGTAAGGGGGCGTTTGCCCAGATCCACGGCGTTGATGTGGTCAAAGATGATCTCGGTCTTGAAGCGTTCGGCATGGGCCAGAAAGCGCTGCATCAAATCGGGCCCCTGCACGCCATCGACATCAGCGGGCCAGTTGTCCACCTCGGTGGTGGTCATGAGCTGGCCGCCCTGGGCGATGCCGGTGATCAGCACCGGGTTGAGGTTGGCGCGGGCTGCATACACCGCAGCGGTGTAGCCGGCGGGCCCCGAGCCCAGGATCAGGACTTTGGCGTGTTTGGCGGTTGACATGGTTTGTTTGAATTGAAGCGTGGCGTGAAATTCACGCCATTTCGCGCATCTGGCAGGCGTGCGCCGGCTTTCGGTTAAAGTTTGGGTGCAGGACTTCGATTGTAAGAACTTAAATAAGACCACACGAAGGGGCGATGAATGTCGATGTTGACCAATCTCGATTTGATACGGCGGGTACCGCTATTTGCCATGATGACGTCGGCGCAAGCCGAAACTCTGGCTGGAGCGGTGGCCAAGCAGCGTTTCAAACGAGGCGAGATGATTGTTGAGCAAGGATCCAAATCAAATGCCTTGTCTATCATTCTGTCTGGCAAGGCACGGGTGTTGATGACGGACAACAAGGCGCGGGAAGTCATTCTGGCGTCGCTGCAGCCCGGCGACTACATTGGCGAAATGAGCCTCATCGACAACGAACCGCATTCAGCCAATGTGGAGGCGGAAGTCCAGACCGACGTGCTGGTGCTGGGCCGTGAAGCGTTCACCCGATGCCTCGCTGAAAATACGCCCATGGCTTTTGCCGTGATGAACGGTCTGGTGAAGCGTTTGCGTAACGCTGACCGCAAGATCGGGTCGCTGGCGCTGATGGGTGTGTACGGCCGGGTGGCAAATGTGCTGCTGGAATACGCTGCGCTGGATGATCGCAACCAGATGATCATTCGCGAAAAGATTTCCCGCCAGGACATTGCCAAGATGGTGGGTGCATCGCGCGAAATGGTCAGTCGCGTGATGAAGGATTTTGAAGAACAGGGCTTCATCGAAACCCTGGAAAACGGCGCAATCCTGGTCAAGGATCGCCGCAAGGTCCCCCGCTGATAGGGCCGTCCTCTTGGGGTAAGCTTGGGGAACTTGTATAGCCCCATGACTTACTCACTCAATACCCTCAATTCCACCCGATCTGCAGCCCCGTCTGAACGCTCGGCGGGGAGTCGCTTTGCCAATGAGCTGGCGTTGCTGGCAGGTTTTGTTGCGTTGGCGTTCTGGTTGCTGGCCATGCTCAGCTATTCTGCGCAGGACCCCGCCTGGTCCACATCGGGTGCCAGTGCGCTGGTTCATAACCGCGCGGGCCGTCTTGGTGCCTGGCTGGCCGATGGCAGCTACTATCTGCTGGGATTTTCAGTCTGGTGGTGTTTCGCGGCAGGTGTCCGGGCCTGGTTGACGGCGCTGGCCCGCTGGATGCGGTCCCGCGAATTGATTGCATCCCCGGCGCAATCATCGCAACATCTCCATGATGACTCCCGCCTTGCACGCTGGACGGCCAGCCGCG
>JAABRC010000172.1 GCA_011391115.1 Candidatus Egaibacter danicus
TGCTGGTGGGATTGGCTCTTGGTGCAGCGGTGGCGGGTGTGGCGGTTTGGTGGATGGCCCGCCGCCAGCCCAAGGGACTTTCCCCCGAAATGGCCATGTTGCCGATACAGGCCTTGCTCGACAGCATTGATGATCTGGCCTGGATCAAGGACCGCGACTCCCGCTTTATCCTGGTCAATCGCAAGTTTGGGGAGGTCTTCGGTCGCGACCCTGCCACCCTCATCGGTCAGACCGATTTCGACCTCAGCGACTCCGACATGGCAGAGCAATACTTGCACGACGATCAGGAGGTGATGCGCACCGGCCAACCCAGTCGCCGTGAGGAAAGAATCTCCCGTGGCCCTGGAGTGTTTGGCTGGTCTGAAACCATCAAGGTGGCCGTGCTGGACGCGACCGGTCAGGTCGTGGGCACGGCCGGCGTGGCGCGCGACATTACCGAGCGCCGGCAAGCCCAAGCGATGCTGGAACAGCGGGTAGATGAGCGAACCCAGGAACTCTCCAATACGGTCGACCAGCTACGCACCGCGCAGCGCGAATTGGTGACCAAAGAAAAGATGGCGGCGCTGGGCTCCATGGTGGCAGGCGTGGCGCATGAGCTGAACACGCCAATCGGCAACAGCTTGACCGTGGCCAGCACGTTACAGGACCATACCCGCGGCTTCGAGGCTGTCCTGCTCAACGGCCTAACCCGCAGTGCACTGGATGGCTATGTGACGGCCAATCGTGACGGTACTGAGATCTTGCTGAGCAGCCTGCTCAAGGCAGCAGAGTTGGTGAGTAGCTTCAAGCAGGTTGCGGTGGACCAGGCCAGCACCAACCGGCGCCGGTTTTTGTTGGATAAGACAGTGGCCGAGATTGTGCTGACGATGGGCCCGGTTCTGAAAAAATTCTCCCATCGGCTGGAGGTTGATATTCCGCCAGGCGTGGTGATGGATACCTATCCTGGTCCGTTGGGGCAGGTGCTGACCAATCTCATCACCAACGCGATGCTGCACGCGTTCGAGTCCCGTAGTGACGGGTTGGTCCGGGTGACAACCGAGCTGGCTGAGCCGGGCTGGGTCAAGCTCCTGGTGCAGGACGATGGCGATGGCATTGCTGAAGACCACGTTTCGCGCATCTTTGACCCATTCTTCACCACCAAACTGGGGCGTGGTGGCAGCGGGCTTGGTTTGAGCATTGTCTACACGCTCGTCAACGATGCGCTCAAGGGGACCGTGTCGGTCCAAACCCAGCGCGATCCAGGTGCCGGTCAGGGCACCTGTTTTACCTTGTTACTGCCGCTGGAGATTCAGTAGCCCGAACCGCCTAGGTCGTCAGCACAGTGGGCGATGCGCGGCGACCCTTGATGAGGCGCGAGAAGAAACGGTACACCATGCGCAAGCCCAGCAAAGTCGCAACAGCCTCACCAAACGTCAACAGGAAGGCAAACAGCCCGTTGCCCCGCTGAGCCCGCACATTGAACTTGGCCACCATGCGGTCACGTGCAATTTCGATGCTGTCGTAAAACGTGGGCACTACCAGCAGGGTCAAGAGAGTCGACGTGATCGTGCCGCCGATGATGGCCACGGCCAGCGGTTGGTAAAACTCACCGCCTTCGCCCAGGCCAATGGCCACCGGCAGCATGCCGGCAATCAACGCAAAGGTGGTCATCAGGATGGGGCGCAATCGCACGCGGCCTGCATCCATCAGTGCTTCTTCGCGGTCAATGCCCTCTGCCTCACGTTTGCGCGCCGCATCCAGCAACAGAATGGCATTTTTGGCCACCAGTCCCATCAACATGATGATGCCGATAAAGCTCATCAGGTTCAGTGTGCTGCGGGTTATCAGGAGTGCCAACACCACGCCAATCAGCGACAGCGGCAACGACAGCATCACCGCCAGCGGCGCCGTGAATGAACCGAACTGCATGACCAGGATCAGATACATCAATCCAATGCCGGACAACAGTGCGATCAGCATTTCGGTGAACAATTCTTTCTGATCCTGTCCCGCGCCGCCCAGTGACAGGCCATAGCCCGGCGGGTAGTCAAAGGATTTGGCCAGTTTCATGGCGTCTTCGGTGACTTCGCCGTTGGAGCGTCCCTGGGCGTTTGCCGACACGGTAATGTTGCGCTTGCCGTTGGCGTGCTCAATGCCCGACGGGCCTTTGCCCATGGTGATGGTGGCAATCTGGTCCAGAGGGATCATCAGATTGGTGCCCGCGACGGCGATTGGCAAACGCTCAATGCTTTCCTTGCTGACCCGGTCGTCGGGGTGCAGACGCACGGCCACGTCACGCGTTTCGCCGGTCGGGTCAACCCAATCGCCCACCTCGATGCCGGCAAAGGCCACGCGCAGTGCCTGCGCGGCATCGTTGGCTGAAATACCCATCGAATTGGCCAGTCCACGGTTCAACTCGATCTTGAGTTCCTTCTTGGGGTCTTGTTGCGACAGGCCTACATCAACTGCTCCGGGAACCAGGCGCAGCTTGTCCATATAGGCACTGGTGATTTCCAGCAGTTTGCGCGAGTCAGGGCCGGTGAAGTCGATCTGGATGGGCTTGCGCGCACCGTTGTTCAGGTCGTCCAGCACGGTGTACTCGGCGCCGACCAGAGTGCGTACTTTCTCCCGCAATTCTGTGGCAATTTCCTTTGCACTGCGGCTTCGCGTGTTGCGTTTGCCAATGTCCACATAAATACGCCCGCCACTGGCGGTGATGTTGCTGTTGGTTTCCTTGGTTTCGGCAATGGTGCGTGCCAGCGCGGCGGCGCGTTCCATCTTCAGGCGCGCGTATTCGACAGATGAGGAAGATGGCGTACGCACCTCGATCATCAGGTTGCCGGAGTCCGTCGCAGGCAGGAAGCTGGAGCCACCGACCTTGACCTGCAACACCACAGCCCCCACCAGGCTGGCGACGGCAATCGCGGCCATCCAGCGGCGGTGGTGCAAGGCCCACGCGATGACATTTCCATAGCGGTCGGCCTGGTGGTCAAACCAGTCATTGAAGCGTGCCAGCACGGCACTCAGTCCCTTCTTCGGTGCGGTGTGGTGGTCTGCCGGGTCGCCCCAATAAGCCGACAGCATGGGGTCCAGCGTGAACGAAATACCCAGGCTGACCAACACAGAGCAGGTCACTGTCAGCGCAAAGGGCCGAAACCATTCGCCCGAGACACCGGGCATGAAGGCCACGGGTATAAACACCGCAATGATGGAAAACGTGGTCGCAGCCACTGCGAGGCCGATCTCTGCTGTGCCTTCCAACGAAGCCGTGCGCCGGTCCGAGCCGCGCTGCATGTGGCGCACGATGTTTTCCCGCACCACAATGGCATCATCAATCAGCACCCCAATAGCCAGCGAAAGCCCCAGCAGGGTCATGAAATTCAGCGTAAAGCCGCACAGCCATACTGCGATGAAGGCCGCGATAACCGAGGTAGGCAGACTCAGGGCCGTAATGAGTGTGGAGCGCCAGGAATTCAGGAATGCATAAACCACAAAAATGGTCAGCACGGCACCCAGAACCAAGGATTCGATCACATTGTTGAGGCTGCGTTGTGCATCCACACCGCCGTCGCGGGTGATCTCCAGCTTGGTGCCGGGGTGATCCTTTTCGAATTCGGTGTTGATGTCCTTGACTAATTTGCGAATGTCATCGGCCACGCTGACGGTGCTGGCTTCCCGCGAGCGGGTCACAAACAACCCAATATTGGGCTTCCCGCTGCGGATGCTGAAACTATTGATATCCGCAAAGCTGTCATTGATGGTGGCGACGTCTGCCAGGCGCACGACTTGTCCGCCAAAACGTTTGACCACAATGCTCTGAAATTCAGCGGGCGATTCAATGCGACCGACGAGGCGAATACTCTCTTCATCGAGCGCGCCCTGCACCTTGCCAACCGGCGCATTGGTATTCTGGGCGCGCACGGCGGCCACCACTTCGCCCACAGACACAGAGTGCTCGCGCAGTTTTTCGGCGCGCAGCAGTACCGACAGTTCGCGTTTGAGTGAGCCGTTGATGTTGACGTTGGCCACACCCGGGATACCGCGGAGCTTGTCTGCCAGCACATCCTCCGCCAGGCGAGAGATTTCGGCGTGGGTCTGTGTACTGGAGGACAGCGCCATGTTCATGATGGGCTGGGCGGATGGGTCGTACCGGCGCAGCACGGGCTCGCGCATTTCGGTGGGCAGCTTGTAGCGCGCGCTGGAGATCACGTTGCGGACTTCGTCCGAGGCCTCGATCATGTTCTTCTTGAACGAGAAGATCACGTCAAAACGTGCATTGCCTTCGGTCGCGTTGGAATAAACCTCGGTCACGCCCGAAATGCTTTGCAGCGACTTTTCGATGCGGTTGACGATCTCGCGCTCCACCGTATCTGGCGAAGCGCCAGGGTAGGCAATATTCACAAACAGGCCCGGCACTTCCACGTCAGGGTTCTGGTTGACCCGCAGCTTGCTCATGGCCAGAAGCCCCAGCGCCATCAGCGCAATGATCAGGACAATGGTTGCGGTGGGGCGTTTGATACTGAAGTTGGACAGGAACATGCTTATGTTCCTTTGGCAGTCGATGCTGCAGATGCTGCACCCAGGGGTGGTTTCGCGCTGGCGAACTCTGCGCTTTGGCCCTCTTTGAAGCTGGAGCTGGGCGCGCGCAGGATGATGTCTCCCTCAGCCAGACCGCTGCGCACTTCGTAGTTGCCGGTGCGGGGGTCGCGAGAGCCAACCGTCAGATCGACCTGGCTCAAGGTGTTGTCCTTGACCCGCCACACCGATGCTTTGTCACCGGCCTTCACCAGCACGGATTCGGGCAGCGTCAGCGCCCGGGCGCTGATGGCCTCAATCGTTCCTTCCGCATAGAGACCCGACACGCGGGGCTGCTTGCCGTCGCTGAAGCTAACCAGAACTTCTACCTGGCGCGTGACATCATTGGCGCTGGGGTCTACACGGGTGACCTTGCCGCGAAACTCCTGTCCGGCATATCCGTTGAT